>NZ_JAUBPB010000068.1:0-38612 GCF_036700545.1 Microcoleus sp. SVA1B4 | reverse complement strand
ATGTGTCCTATTTTATGACACTTTGTGTACTCTGCTTATTTTTTTTTCTGTGCTACCGCTACTTATTGAGCGGATACGTCTGGTTCATACAAGCAGTCTTGATAGGTGATACAAACATTCTAAACGATCGAGCTTCTTGTCGCTCCACAGCTTGAAACAATCCGGCTACACTGACTTTCGCTTTTTGCAGGCGAGACTCAGAATATTGAAACCCGCCTGGGCGCGGGTTTCGTTTTTGTAGGGGCGATTTCGCATCGCCAAATTGTCCGATCGCCAAATTTAAAATTATTTAAAATTTCAAATCGCCCGATTACTTCAAAATAGTTTTAGAAGCAATCCGAGTTTTCTTGCGATCGGCTTCACTCAATTGTTCGCCAGACTGCAAGCGAGTAGCAGAGGTTTGGAGCACAGTTGCGGCACTTTTATCGCCCATTTGCAGAGCAGTTTTAGCTGCAGTTTGCAGCATTGTCGCCGCGCCGGCTCGATCGCCCTGTTGCAATCTAGTTTCGGCCAGTTGAGTTTGGCGGTATTTAGCCAAAGCTAAAATGTGCTGCTGCACCATTGGGTTAAGTGCCGGCTGATAAACTTTCACGACATTAGCGGAAAGTGCAACAGGATCGGAAAGCAAACCTTGGCCGACACTCGGATCGTCGTAGCGAATTTGCAATTGCCCGATCGCCTGTGTACCTTCGGGCAACTGTCCAATATAAATATTAGCCAAAACTACTCGCTCTATATCCTTCATTAAATCTCCCAGGCGTACCATAAAACGATCGCCCTCTTGCTGTACCGGTAATTCGATCGTATCCGGGGCAACTTGGGCGATCGGTTTGAGTTCGGCTAACCGTACTTTTGGCATCAGTGAAAATAGCAAATAAGCATTAGTCAAACCTACACCTTGGATGCGAGTAAATAGTTTGCTAAACTCGTCAACCGCATCTTCGGGACGCTGAATGTGAGCCAGAGCACCGCCACCAGCATCAGCAATCTTTTCCAAAATATCCTGGTTCCAGTTATCGCCAAATCCTAGAGAATTTAAAGTCATGTTGTAGTCGGCAGCCAATTTAGCCAACTTCAAACAGCGGCTGTCGTCGCCGTGTTCGTTTTCGCCGTCAGTCAGCAGAAACGCCTGAGATATAGCTTCTTTTTTGCCTTTGCCCAACTCTTCAATACCTAACTTAATGCCCTCATCAATTGCTGTGCCACCGGCCGATCGCAATTGCTCAATTTGCCGTTTAATACTGCTGGGATCTCCCACAATTTGATTGGGGACGAGGACTTTGGCTTTGTGGTCGAAAGCCACCGCGCAAAAGCGATCCCCGGGCTTCAACCTGTCCAGCAACCGTCCGGCGGCTTGTTTGACTGTTTCCAAGGGGCGTCCGCCCATCGAACCGCTGTGGTCGAGAATCAGGCACAGGTTTAAGGGTACGCTGGAGTCGATCGAGCTTGCCGTCGCAGACACCGAAATCGCTAGCTGGCGCTGCGTCGAGGGCGCTGCAGCGTCAAGGTTAGGGTCGTTTAAAACCGGGAGCAAACTAACTTTCATGCGGGATACCTAAAGATTGCGTTACTATTTCTTTAAGAATAGCTCCATCAGTTCAGGCAACATTTCGGTTATGTCAGGAACCTCAGCCTAAGTGCATGAGGCTTGTAAGAGATTCTTGCGAGCCGTCCTGACCAGCCTAAGACTTTCGAGGTCTACGTTTTTTGAGTCATGACACCCTGGGATGCGAAGCTAGTCCCCTGCCCTGTCATTTGCAGTTAAACAGTTTTAAGGTCACTGAAACAGTGCTGCAAGTTTAACAAGCTCTCAAAACATTGGCGAAGCTAACTTTACCCGTAAGGGAGTTTGGGAGAAGACCACATCTCCACGGAGGGGCAACCATACCCCTCCACCCCAATCCAATGTAAAGCCGTCCTAGAAGGACGGGGTTTCAGACTCATTTTTCTGATGAACACACCCATTAAAGCAGTGCAATCGCCATACTACGGGGAAGGGAACTCTCGGACGCCACCTCCCGATTTGCCATCCCTGTTGCTGAAGGAGCGGATCGTTTATCTGGGGATGCCTCTGGTGCCTGCGGTAACAGAACTGATTATCGCTGAACTGTTGTTCTTGCAGTACGAAGACCCCGAGAAGCCGATCAAAATCTACATCAACTCGACCGGCACTTCTGGTTACAGTGGCGAACCCGTCGGCTTTGAAACAGAAGCCTTCGCTATCTGCGATACGATCAGGTACATTAAGCCGCCCGTACACACTATTTGCCTCGGTTCGGCAATGGGGATGTCTGCGATGCTGTTAGCGGCTGGTACAAAAGGCTTTCGAGCGAGTTTGCCCCACGCTTCCATTGTGTTGCACCAACCCAAGGCTTACACGCGGGGTCAAGCAAGCGACATTCAAATTCGCGCTAAGGAAGTGCTGGCAAATAAAGCGACGATGCTTGATATTTTTGCAAGCTGTACTGGCCAACCAATCGAAAAGATTACTAAAGATATGGATCGGTTGCTGTACCTGACGCCCCAGGAAGCTAAAGAATACGGTTTGATCGATCGCGTTCTTGAAAGTTCTGAAGAATTGCCGAAACCGCTGCCGGCTGGAGTCATCTAACTGGGAATTGGAAATGGGGAATGGGGAATGGGGAAGCGGGAATGGGTAATAGGAAATGGGGAATCGGCATGAGTAATAATTAAGGGTTAATGGCTAGTAGTTTCTACCCTGGTTAGTTATTCAATAGTCTTTTTATGACTAACAATTCCCAATTACCGATTCCCAATTACCGATTCCCCATTCCCCAAGGCCCAATACCCAATTCCCGATGCCCAATTCCCAATTACCAATTACCAATTACCAACTAAACGGAGTTCCGAATTATGCCTATCGGTGTGCCAAAAGTTCCCTACAAGATGCCGGGGGGTTATGATACTCAGTGGATTAATATCTACGATCGCCTCTACCGGGAACGGATTATTTTCTTGGGCAGGGACGTTGACGATGAAATTGCCAATCAAATCATCGCTGTGATGCTCTATCTTGATTCGGAAGATTCAGGTAAGGATATTATTTTATACATCAATTCCCCAGGCGGGATGGTGTCGGCAGGCATGGCTATTTTTGATACCATGCAGCACATTAAATCAGACGTGGTGACGATTTGTGTGGGCTTGGCTGCTTCGATGGGTTCTTTCCTGTTAGCTGCCGGTGCGAAGGGGAAACGGTTAGCTTTGCCTCACTCGCGAATCATGATTCACCAGCCTTCTGGGGGCACGCGGGGACAAGCAACGGATATTCAGATTGAGGCCAAAGAGATTCTGCGACTGCGCCACCAACTCAACGGTATCTATGCTAAGAATACTGGCAAGCCGATCGAGAAAATCGAGAAGGACATGGATCGCGACTATTTCATGTCCGCTGAGGAAGCCAAGGAATACGGCTTGATTGACAGAGTGATCGAAGATCGTCCGTAAGTTATTTTTGCGCTACCGTAGTGCGGGCAAGCCTCGCACTACAACCCAGTTTTTCGGTAAATTTTGGCAGAATCTTTACATTGAAGGATTCTGCCATATTTAATGGAATTATCAACGCTCATTCATGCTAGATGGATATTGCAGATTATTACCGACAGTTAGGGCTGAGGTTAGGTGCGAGTTTATCGCAAGTTAAGACCTCTTATCGGCAGTTAGCGAGACAGTATCACCCCGATGTGAATCCGGGAAACGAACAGGCTAAAAATAAGTTTATTGCTATTACTGAGGCTTATAAGTTCCTGGTGAATGTTGCCCCCCACCATGTTGCGGAGTCGAAAGTTGCCAATTCCACTGTGCCGCCTAGTTCGACACCGCCGGATCGGGGGGTGAAAGCTCAACCGCAGGCAGTTAAGGTGACTCGAAAAGAGGCTGCGGTTCAATCTCATGCGGATCTGTCGGCGGTGGAACAAAAGTTAAAGCAAGATGCTTATGTTGAGTTGCAGCAGTTGCTGAAATATCACAGGTTCCCGCGGGCGATCGCCTTGATTGAGGGTTTGGCCCAGCGGGTTCCCGAAGATTTGGAGGTGCGTCAGTGGCAGGCGATCGCCTATCAGCGCTGGGGACGGCATTTGATCGGAGAAAAGCAGGTTGATAAGGCGAGAATTTATTTGAAAAAGGCTGTGAAAACTGACCCTCACAATCGGGCTTTGTGGGCGGAAGTTGAGCGGGATTTTCGCAGGTTGGAAGAGATTTATTGAAGCGATGTTGCGTCCCCCTTTTGCAGGGGGTCTGCGTCGTGAATTTTTAATTTTTCTAAAATAACTTGGGTATTTTCAGGTCTGTTTTCTGGTAGCGGTTCCATCAATTCGTCGATCGACTCTAGAAGTAACGGGTCAATATCTACAGCCTGGTTCCTCCAATTAATTTTACCAGTTTTTTCATTAACGGGAAAGTCGATCGGCTCTATGCCTGTTAATAAATGTACAAAAGTACGCCCTAGGGCAAAAAAGTCCGATCGCACGCCTGCTTTACCTAGAATTTGTTCCGGTGCAGCGTATCCAGCAGAACCTATGGGTGCTGTCTCTATCTCTGCTTCTGTGGCGGCGCCGAAGTCAATTAATCTCAATTTTCCCTTGGCTTCAACCATCAGGTTGGATGGTTTAATATCCCGATGCACTACATGATATCTGTGGATTTCCTGCAAAATCTGAAGCATTTGTTGCAGCCAATCAAGGGCGAGCTTTTGAGAAACGTAGTGTTTTTTAGTTAATAATTCTGCCAAGTTTTCTCCGCTAATTTTTTCCATCACCAAACAAGACAATTTCTGGAAGTTCTGGGGGATTTTAATTGGGAAATAACCGTCTGGTTCGACTTGGGGAACAGATCCCTTTCCGGCCAGCCAAATCAAAACTCGCGCTTCTTGCTTGAACAAGCGAACTAAATCGGGGTTGTGGGCGTGTTTCAAGACTTTTAAAATTTTGACAGTGCCCCATTCGTTTTCCCCGGTTCCCAAATCTTCAACTTCAAAGATGTCTGTGGGGCGTGCGGGATTGGGCGATCGCACTGGTTTAAGGATACGATAGCGATCGGCAATTAACAAATCCGTGCCACAAGCCTGACAATTTTGAGCAGCAGCAGGATTTTCGCGTTGTTCGCATTGAGGATTGATGCAGTAAATCATACCATTTTAGATTTTAGATTTTAGATTTTAGATTGGAAATGACTGACGCTGTATCGGTTTAGAGCTTGGTTTTGCATTCTTTTTTGGGGAAGTCGTATCACTTTGATTGATAAATTACCATAAAACCCAGCAGTTCTGATCGTCTACAGTTATGTCAGCGCGGGCGCTACAATTTGTCCAATCTTTGGTTGCGGTTACGTCGAAGAGTTTGGTCAAAAATTCAGTCGTTTTGCGGATAATCTCTTCGGCTTTGACTTCAACTTTTTTGGACTCTGGCGGCAGTTGTTCGCCTTCTTCGTCTTTGGGGCGGTATGTACGGGAGATTCCAGAAAGCACAGCGGGCTTCTGGAGTGCTTTTTGAGCTTCTGCGAGTTCTTGGACGGATCGGCTTTTGATGCCTTTTTCGATCGCAATAATCTGATTTAAGCGTGCCATTGTTCGATTTTATTGACGCTGAACTCATATCAAGCCGGGTTGATACTGATCATCAAATTGTTTATGCTGTGGCTTTTAGGGCTTTGATAACTCTCCCTCATCAGTACAAACCTCACGATCGTTCTTTAACCAGACTTGATCATTATGTAGTATGCCACACTTCAAAAAAAGTACAAGCTTTCTTTTCTAGGCGCGGTGCCAACAGAGCCCGTCGCTACCGTACTCAGCAATTTATCTCTCAAAAACTCGGCAAAATCTCTAGCGTCGCTGCGGATCAAGTGGATGCCATCATTGGTACGCCATTCTCGCTCTTTCGGGGGTGGCAGCCACTCAAAACGATCGGACGGGAACAGCTTTTTAGCCAATTCTTGGACTTGTTTTCTCCTGATTGCAGCGTTAACTCGTGACTCTTGCGGTATGTCAAATAAAACTACTTTTGCCCCGCTATTTTTTTGGATTTCTGCGATTTGAATTTTAATAAACTCAGCTTCTTTTTTTATAGCTTCTGCATCTTGTTCAGACAAAGGTTGACTTTGAATATCTACTATCGTTTGGATAGCTTTTTGGGATAAGTCGGGAGTAAGATATCGACCTTCTAATCTGTCTAGAGCCTCTCGCGTCACTTTTTGACTCGGCTTCGATCGACTTTTAAAAACATCCACAAAAATGCTAATCGGACGGTATTCCTCTCTCATCATTGGTAGATACTGGCGTAACCAATAAAAAAGAGGATGATACAAAGAATCCATTAATTCTGTATCTATTTTCCGAACAATAGTATCGTTAATTTCCACCAAAACAATAGGAGGCTTGGTTTTACTTCTTTTAACTATTTCTAAACCTGTTTGGCTCGCTCCTCCCCCCAAGGCTATGCTCTTTACGCCCTCTCCAATGTCTTTAATATTAAGGTTTGCAGCTAGAGAACTACCTACCATTACCATTTTTAGATCGGAATTATCCTGATATACATACCTTTGAGTTTTAACAATATTATTTTGAAGCAGGCTAACTCCATCGGAAGCAGGCAAAACTCCGCCGCTGACGAGCGCTTGATAAAAACTCATTATAAACAGAAAAATTAGTACCGGGCGCAAAATCGGTCGCAACGGGAATTTGACAAACATAGAACACCTTCTAGAATTGGAAATAAATAAATTGTTTCGAGCTGCCACTGTTGAGGAATATCATTGCTAGCATAATTCCTAAAGCTAAATCTTGATAAACGCTCCAGACTTTTTGGCCGTTTTTATTTGAATCCTGTTTCATCAGATTTTGCCAAGTGGGAAAATGGGGAATGTGATAAATCACTACTGGTAACGAAAAAATTAGCGTCGGAATAATGTGACTCCAACCGGGCTTGATTTTATAGTTGCGAACTAAAGTAACTGCGAAGTCAACCGCTTCTTCAAATCGAGGCAGTTTGAAAAGCAGCCATCCCACGGAAACAAAAGAGAAAATGCCTAAAACGCTAAGGCTGTCCAATAATAATTGCTGCCAGATTGGTTTGGTTTTTGCTTGATTTGGTTCTGGCAATTTGTTTTTGGATTTGTCGAAGCCAAAAAAGCGTTCTACGGCTAAACCCAAGCCGTGATAAATTCCCCAAACTGCATAACTCCAAGCAGCCCCATGCCATAATCCTCCTAAAGTCATTACTATCATTAAGTTAACATAAGTTCTGATTCTGCCTTTGCGGTTTCCGCCGAGGGGAAAGTATAGATAATCTCGGAGCCAAGTTGAGAGGGAAATGTGCCACCTTCTCCAGAATTCGGAGAGGGAACGAGAGATGTAAGGAAAGTCGAAGTTGTCGGGAATTCTGTAACCCAAAGCGGCTGCAAAACCGATCGCAATTAAGGAGTAACCGGCAAAATCGGCGAAAATTTGGATTGAGTAGCCAAACAGCAGTGTCAGGTTGGTAATCGTTCCAAATCCTTGGTAGTAGGGAAAGCTGATCCAGAAGGTATAGTCTTTTAAGTTGTCGGCGATGACCATTTTTAGGAAGTAGCCGACAACGAGCGAGCGAAAAATGAAATTCCAAGGAATATCTTTAAAGTATTTAGGAACAATCTGGGGATAAAAAGTCTTGGATTTTAAAATCGGGCCTGACAGTAAATTGGGGAAAAAGCTAATAAAAAATGAAGTATTTAGCAGGTGTTGGGTGAAGTTGGGCGAGACGTAAGCGTTTGCTTCGGTTTCGCTTTTGTTTTTTTGAGTCAGTACGTCTACGATTAAACTTATGCCTTCAAATGTGTAGAAAGAAATGCCGATAGGCAGAGGCAATTTTAAGAATAAATAAGCAATGCTGCCTTCGGAGCGAGCAATATTAAAAACATCGGTAACAAAGTTAGTTAGCAAACCAGCGTATTTAAACAAGCTCAAAATTAATACATTGAGAACGACTCCCGATAAAGCCCAAAAAAATCGCTGTTTCTTGCCAGAAATCCGGGCAACTTGAAAGCTGATTGTAGCGTTGATAAGAATGGAGAGTAGCAGGATCAGCAACAGTGCGGGGGCGCTCCAACTGTAAAAAATAAAGCTGGCAATTATCAGGATGGGAACCTGCAATTTTTGCAACGGAGGGAAATAATATATGGCGAAAACAATCGCAAAAAATACTAAAAATTCAATACTGTTAAATAACATAATTTGTGATTTCGCTCTTTTACGTAGCCTGTGACCCACTATATCAACCGCCTGGGACTAATGGCAAGACTAGCCCAGAACCCGATCGCGATCGCGCATCCTACCAAAGTGTAGCAAATATCACTGTTTGTTGGGGCTGCGACTACCTCTTGAGATAGATGCGGAAATACCTCCCAGGGCGCGTTGTCATTTCGGGAAACATTTCTTAACATATAGATAACAAAGGGAATCCGAGGAGACACTAAAAATCCTTAAGCCCTTGGGGTGCCCGGTTAATCAGACTTTTCGCAAACAAGGGCTAAATCAATGAACAAGCAGCAAAACTCCGAAGTTTCAGCATTTTTGCCCATGCTCCAAAAAGGCATTTGGCTGTTTGGGATTCTCTCTTGGATATTCGGGCTGACAGATAGAACTATTGCACTCTTATCTGACGGATATTTGTCGGCGATCGATATTGTCCAGCTATTTACAGCATCATTTTTCTTCATTAGCTGGCTGTTTTTAAGCCCGTTTTTGGGCCTTAACTCCCAGAGTCAGCCGAAGGAAGAAGCATCTCCCTAGTTTTTAAGTTGTAATGTTAGTTTCTCGATCGCTCTTTCTTTCTTCTGGGGCAAAGCGGGCCGGCCAAATGCGATCGCAAAAAAACAAAGTTCCCGCCGTCACGCACAGCGGAATCGCCAACAGATTCAACAGCGGAATGCTCACCAAACCCAAACAAACCAAACCAAAACTCCCGCTGGCGGGCAAACTCGCCCAAATTATCTCCAACTTCTCCTGAAAAGGTCGCCTGCGCCTCTCCAAAGGTGCATCTAAAAAGTCCAAACAGACAATAGTCGCGCCCAAAGCTACGCCACCCAAACTGCTAAGAATAGAGCCGACACCAGGAATAAAATTTAGCAGCAGCAGGGGTATACCGACGCTCAACAAAATTTGTAGTTTTCGCAGTTCAAAGGCGATCGCCCTTTGAATATCCCCAAAACTACTCGCCAAATTCATTGGTGCTTCTGCGGGCAATTGACCGTTCCGCAGCAGTTCCAATTGTTCGGAAAGTTTGCCGTACCAGGGCGAACCTAAAATCACGCCAAACTGCACTAACAAAAATCCAATTATCAGCAAAAGTCCTGACACTAGGAGTACGCGCAGCAGCCAGCCGAAAGCAACTGTTAACACGCCGAGAAAGCTCAGCCAAGCGGGAAAACTCGCAATTAGAGCATTAAATCGGACGGACAAATCGGCAACTAAAACATCTATCCCAGCCAAACTGGGAAATAGCAAGCTTAAATAAAGACCAATACCAATTATAAAATTTAGCACCACGGGAACTAATACATAAGTCCACAGCTTGGGAGTTTGCAAAATCAGCGTGAAAGCTCGCAAAGGATAGGTGAAACCTGCCAGGAGTCCAATTGGTGCGGTAATGGCGGCGTGGGCGGGGTTTGAATTTAACTGTTTTGACATATTTTCTGCTTTTGAAGACTCGACTCTATTTTCTATTATCCATTTTCCATTATTATGACTGATGAGGATTTATCGCAGGTAGCCCAAAAGTGAAGCTTTTTATTTACCATACCCCGGAACTTACGCCAGCCGACAAAATGCCGGCTTGCGCGATCGCAGTTGATGTGCTGCGGGCGACTACGACAATGGCAACGGCCCTGAATAATGGGGCGGAAGCTGTCCAAGTTTTCAGCGACTTAGATAAGCTAATGGCCGAGAGCGAAAAATGGCCTGCAGATAAGCGGATTCGCGCTGGAGAGCGCGGCGGCGGGAAAGTTGACGGATTTGACATGGGGAATTCTCCTCTCGACTGCACGCCAGAAAAGGTGAGTGGGAAGCGAATTTTTATCAGCACAACTAATGGTACTCGCGCTCTGGAACGAGTGCAAGCTGCTGCAACTGTGTTAACGGCGGCTTTGATTAACCGCAAATCTGTGGTGCAGTTTTTGTTAAGTAAACAGCCGGAAACTATTTGGATTGTGGGTTCTGGTTGGGAAGGAAGTTATTCGTTGGAAGATACGGTTTGTGCTGGTGCGATCGCCCAAAGTCTCCTAGCAGAAAGCGGTATTCCTGCGAGCGATTTTGCTGGTAACGATGAAGTATTTGGGGCTATTGCTCTTTATCTCCACTGGCAAGATCGGTTACACGAATTGTTGGAAAGAGCCAGTCACGGTCAGCGTCTCCTCGGTTTAGGTGTTATTGAAGATTTAAAATATTGCGCGCAAACGGATACTTTAGATGTGCTGCCGATGCAGCGAGAACCGGGAGTTTTGGTTAAGTCGGATTTTAAAATTCCTCAAGCTAATTTCTGGGCTCAATCTTCGGAACAAACGGCGAATTAAATTTTTCTGCCAGTGGTGTATTAGTAAGGTGCGCGGCCCAGCACACCCTACTCGAACAACCACAATAAAATTGGTTTGCAGCATCGGAATGCAACTCCTCATAAAAATCAGAGGACTTGCATTCCTCACTACATACAACGGAAGTTAGTAGTTATATCATGTCCGGTCGATTACCCGGATTCCTGTAGGGGCCCGTGAGCCAATAATATTTGCCAAAAACGGACAATCTCACAAACGGGCCCCGGCAATTGTATTATGGGCGATCGATCGGACATGATATTAGCGAACAAGATTTTTTTTAAAGAAAGTAGTATTAAAGATACTGGGCAGGAACACAAAATTGTTTTGTTCCTAGTCTATTGCGGGCAATGGAGAATTGCTGAATTCACCGCCGAATCGCTGAATTAAACACTCGGCAATTCTGGCTGCTGCACCGGGTTCTCCCATGCGGCGCCAGCCATTGTCAGCGATTAGCTGCAACCTGTCGGGGTCGCGGAGCAAAGACTGCACGGCGCCGGCAACTTCGGCGGGATGTTTGACTAAAATTAATGACGGCCCTAACAGGCGACTTTGAGCTTCTGCAAAGGCGAAAGTAAATTGCGGGCCGTTTCCGGGAATGGCGATCGCCGGTTTTCCTAAACCTACAAATTGTTCTGTAGCCGTTCCGGCCATTGCTATTGCTAAATCGGCTTCGTACAAACAATCGTTAAAACTTTGCTGAGTCAAAATCATCGTGGCGTTTCTCTGCACAAATGTCAGGGGCAATAGCAAATTAGGAGATTCTTTCCGAATTTCTTGAGCGCTGGAAACAGGAGGTCGCAAAATACTTCCTTCTGGCCGCTGCGTTCTAATTTCGCCGTCTTGTCGCCACCCGAAAAATTCTAAACTAGGTCGCAAAGCTTCTAAGTTTAACTCTGGAGAAATGGCTCCGAAAAATAACAATTTGCGATCGGCAAACAAGGATAAAATTCCGGCTACAGCCTCTACTATTAGCAGCCAATTAGCATAGGCTTCCGGCGCTCTAGAACCGGGGAGTAAGGTGATGATGAGCGATCGCTCGATTTCCCGAAACTCTGCGTCAGGGCCGTAAAAACCGGCTGGATTTTCCGGTTCGAGTCCGTCCATCATCGGGTTTCCGAGATCGTAAGCGGGAATACCCAGCTTTTGTAAAGTCTCGGCGGTTAGCGCGTCCCTGGCAAAAACGGCCCGACAGCGCGATCGAGTCATCAACCAGCGCTCCCAAGGCAAATAAACCGATCGCGACCAATTCCACCCACCGCTTACCCTGGATTTGCGAGCCAGAGGCCCGTCCTCGTCCCGCAAATAATACTCGGACTTGGCAGTACCGACAAAGGCATAGGGCGCGCCGCTGAGCCAAGCAAACAGCAGCGGTACAATATCCCCGCAGGCTAAAATAACGCCGTCTTGATTTCCAGACTGTTGTTGAGTCCGCACCCAAGCGCGGATGGCTTTAAACTGAGCGATGGTCAACTGCAGCAGGCCACCTTTGACATCGCGCAAAAATTCCCTTCTGTCCATGTAAATAAAGCCGCCCGAAGGCATTCGCTGCACCGGGCCGATGATGCGGGCGTTTTCTAGTTGAGCGAAAGCTTGCCCTTCACCCACTAGCGGAAACACGGCTAATTCTGGCGGATGCGGGTGCTGTTGCAGTTCCTGCAAGATGCGAAGGGCGATCGCGTCTTCTCCGTGGCCGTTACTGAGGCAAAGTAATTTCAATCCCAACTCTCTCAAAAACTGTCTCTGAATATATAGAAGCAAGATTAGCCGCAGGATGCAAGGTGGTAGAGCCGGATGTTGAAGTGAGTGGAGCGCCGATCGCACGAGTCCGGGACTTTTGGGTAAAATAGCAGATGAAACTCTATTTTATAGGTAAAATTGGATGGTAGAAACCCTGCCAAAATCTTTGACACTCCAAGAGTTTCTGAAGTTGCCAGAAACTAAACCAGCCAGCGAGTACATTGACGGTGAAATCATTCAAAAACCAATGCCTCAAGGCCAACATAGTGTCATTCAAGGCGAGTTGACAAGCGCTGCTAATGCTACTCTCAAACCTCAAAAGGTGGCGCGAGCATTTCCAGAACTACGGTGCATTTTTGGCGGTCGAGCGATCGTTCCCGACGTGACTGTATTCACTTGGGAACGCATTCCCCGTAAAGAAAATGGTGGTGTGGCAAATGTGTTTGCGATCGCCCCGGATTGGACAATTGAAATCCTCTCCCCCGACCAAAGCCAAACTAAAGTTACTAAAAATATTTTATATTGTCTCAAACATGGAACTCAAATGGGTTGGTTAATCGATCCAGAGGAGCGATCGGTTTTTGTATATCGGCCGACTCAATCAACGGAGGTGTTTGACGAACCGGAACAGTTATTGCCCGTGCCATCTTTTGCCATGGAATTGCAACTGACAGTAGGAGAATTATTTGGTTGGCTATTAGAGTGAGATCGTGTCCGATCGAGCGATCGGACATGATATAACTACTGACCACTGACCACTGACTACCGACCGAAAGCATCCAGGATACCCGCCACGTGATTCATCCGTCCAGAAATAAAAAACCTGTATCCGATAAAGGATCCCCCGAATTTATCTCGCGCAAGTCAATACTTCAATCTAAAATCTAAAATCTAAAATCTAAAATCTAAAATCGATTGACTACTGCCTACTGACCATCGATATATTGCTTTAAAATATTCCGAATTTGTTTGAGCTGAAATCCCTTAGCAAGTTGGCGCAGCTTCGAGACAAACGGCATTAAATTAGGTTCTAAACTCTCCAGCTTAGCACTCTCATCAAAAATTTCTTCAATGTCGCCCATAGCTGCGAGTTTCAAAAGTTTTACTACCGACTCAGAAGCCGCAGGTAACAGAGAAGAATAAGCAGGAAAATCAGAGGCTGGTGACAAACTGGGAGGTTTGCGCTTTTTGTTTTCCGAAGATTCCCCATAAATCCATTCTAGTCCCAAACGCACGCGCAACTGTTCCAAAAAGTGATTTGCTTCGATCGGTTTGGGAAGAAAAGCATCGTACCCTGCGAGGATGCTATCTTGCTGCGTAGCCTCGAAAACGCTAGCTGACATAGCGATTAACACAACATCTTTTACTTCCGGCAACTGCCGCAGTCTTCTTGCCGTTTCTAAGCCATCCATTACAGGCATCCGCAAGTCCATTAAAATGACATCCGGTTGAAATTCAACTGTTTTGTAGAGGCATTCTTGGCCGTTTTGGGCTTCTGCCACCTCAAATCCTAAACGTCGCAGCAGCCTGCACAACAAATCGCGATTCTGTTGATTGTCATCCACTATTAACACTTTCCGCTTGTTGCCGATAAAACCGACAAGCCAGCGTTTTTCCTGCAAAGGAGACACCTCCAAGTACCGTTTAGCTGCTGGCAATTCTAAATCTACCCAAAAAGTGCTGCCTTTTCCCAAAGTGCTGTGGACGCGAATTTCGGCACCCATTAGTTTCGCTAATTTCTGGCTAATCGAGAGTCCGAGACCTGTACCTTCAACAAACGTATTGCCTCCTACTTGGTGGAATGGCAAAAATATTTCTTCTAACTTGCTTTGCTCTATTCCCGTGCCGGTATCCTCGACTTGAAAGCGGATTTTTAAAGCGTGTTTGGCTGCGATCGGATTGTGGGAAAAGCGCATATAATTTTGTTTTAGTTCCGAGCTCAAAGTCGAGAACTCATAATTTTCTCCTTGCCCTCGACTCCAGGCCTCTGTGCCGACATAGCCGACTTTAAAAGTCACACCGCCGCTGTTAGTAAACTTAACCGCATTGCTGAGTAAATTTATGAGAATTTGGCGCAATCTTTTTGGATCTACACGAACGCAGCTAGGGAGGGGAGAGACTTGTTCGTAATGGAATAAAATTTCTTTTTGCGAAGCTCGCATCTGAAAGAGATCTGCAATGTTTTTCGTGAAATTTAGAAAATTCAACTCTTCCGGGTAGAGTTCCATTTTTCTAGCTTCAATTTTGGAAAGATCTAAAACATCGTCGATTAACATCAGCAGGTGTTGACCGCACTGTTGAATATTGCTGAGACTTTCTTGGTGATCTGAGTTTAAGTCTTTGTCGGTTTTGAGGATTTGAGTGTAACCTAAAACGCCGTTTAAAGGCGTGCGTAGTTCGTGGCTCATATTGGCCAGAAATTCGCTTTTGGCGCGGTTGGCGCTTTCTGCGGCTAATGCAGCTTGTTGGAGGGCAGATTCTGCAAGTTTGCGATCGGCAATTTCCGTTTGTGCTTGTTGAAATAGCGTCGATTGCTGAATCGCGATCGCCAATTGCACGCACAATTGCCGGAGAGATTCTATTTCTGAGGAATCCCAGGGACGGGGGCCCCTGCAATCCTGGGCTATCAGCAGTCCCCAGAGCTGATTTTCTGCCGTCGGTTGGGTCTGGGAAATGCTTTCTCGTGCTTTTAAAATTGGTACTATTAAGTTAGCTTTTACTTCAATTTTTTCGAGAAATTTCATGTGGCATTCCGTCAAATTTTCCAGGTAAATATCTTCCATAGCTCTAATACCGCCTTTCTGATAAACTTCAACAAATTTCTCTTTAAAACAGCCATCAATATTGTTAAAATTTAGCAGCGAAATTCTATTTTTTGCCACGGATTCCACAACAACAAAGCCGCTCCAGTCGGGATTAAAGCGGTAAATAACTGTGCGGTCTGTTTGCAAAAATTGCCGCACTTGTTTGACAGCAGTTGTCAGGACTTCTTCTAAATTTAGGGAGGAGCGAATGCGATCGAGCATAGCAACTACTAGCCGTTCTCGCCTTAATTGCTGCTGCAGTGCCATCTCCGCTTGTTTGCGTTCGGTGATGTCGGTAATTACTCCCACTAACCCGATTAAATGACCAGTTTCATCTTTAATGCCGTCGGCGCGAAATAAAGTTGTTACCAGTTCGTTGTTTTTAGTGTTGATTTTGAGTTCGCCTTGCCAAGATTTGCCTTTACGGAGCGTTTTAAACATTTCTAGCAGCACTTTAGTTTGAGGATAAATTGCTGTTAATCCGCCTGCTGTGTTTAGTTCTTCTGCTGTGTAGCCGTACTGTTGAACAAAGGCTTGATTGTGGTAGAGCGATCGCCCTGTCAAGTCAGCAATGCCGATCGCATCGCTGGTGCTTTCCACCGCTTGAGTAACTCGCAGCAAATCTAATTCTGCTTGTTTGCGATCGCTAATATCAGTAATAGTGCCGATATAGCCTTTAATTTCCTGCTTGTCTCCGATTTCTGCAATTGCCTGACCGATCACCCAAATTACCCTACCGTCTGGACGCTGAAATCGGTATTCTGATTTAAAAGGAATTGTATCAATAATTGAGCTATGCCATTCATTTTTTACCCGATCCACATCATCGGGATGTATGGCATTCATCCAGCCAATTTCTGCTGCTAATTCTGCGTTTAATCCCGTAATTTCGCTCCACCGTTGATTCACATAAAGACAATTTCCCAATGTGTCAGTGTGAAATATGCAAACTGGCGATGCTTCTGCTAAAGTTTGGTAGCGGCGCTGGCTCGATCGCAGGGCTGATTCTACCTGTTTTCTATTAGTTATATCGCGGACTATAGAAATAATTTCGCCACCGACAAGCATTGTCAGCGACAATTCTTGAGGAAACTTAGTACCGTCACGGCGCTGACCGGTCGCTTCTATATTGCAGTACCCTTTTTGCAGAAGCATCGGCATTATTTGTAATTCAAAAAATATATTTTCTGCTTTGCTGTAGAGCATTTTCCATTTCTTGCCATACATTTCGCTAGGGCTAGCCAAGTCGTACATTTTGAGATAAGCGTCGTTGGAATAAATACATTCTTTATTATTATTAAAAATAGCGATGCCGTCATAAGCAGCGGCCATTGCTACTGCTTGTCGCTGGAGTTGGGACTCTGCTTGTTTACGAGAGGTAATGTCGTGACCGACTGAGTAGATTAAACCTTCTTCGCTAAATGGCGATGCCGTCCACAGGAAGTATTTGTAAGAACCGTCTTTGCAGATGTAGCGGTTTTCAAAGGAGATACTGGACGTACCCGCTATTAGTTTTGCTCCTTCGGCAGCAGTGACTTTTCGATCGTCTGGATGAACAAAATCGATCATTGGCTTGGCAAACAATTCACTAATACTGTATCCTAAAGCTGTTGACCAAGCTGGGTTTAAACGTTTAAAACGACCATCAAAACCTACAATACAAAGCAAGTCTAAGGAGATAGTGAAAAAACGATCGCGCTCTGTTTGTGCCTGCTTTAATTCAGTGATATCCATCACTAAACCGTCCCAGAGAATATCGCCTTCCCTGCCAGATTTGCTTTCATTAGTGAGCCTTTCTGGTCTCGCAGCTCCTTGCAGCCACTTAACTTTTCCAGATGGCAAAGTCTGTCGCCACTGCTGCTGCCAAGGTTGCAGCGTAGTGGCTGAAATTGCCATTGATGCTTTTAAATCTAAGAGGTCGTCTGGGTGAATTCCATTGGAAATCAGTTCCGCATTTTGCTCTATTGCTTCTGCCTCTAATTCGTAGAGTTGTCGGCTCCCTGAAGAGATGTAAGGGAAAGACATTTTTCCAGTTGCTGACATTCGTAATTGATAAATTGTTCCCGGCAGGTTAGCTACCAATTTTTGAAAGCGAGCTTCGCTTTGTTCCAGGGCTTTTTGTTGCTTTCTGTATTCGGTAAAATCTCTAATTGTACCCACTATTACTTTACTGCCGTCTGCTATTTTGAAGACGCTTTTTTTGGTAGAAATTATGTGTTCTTTTCCGGCAGAGTCTGTGAAGCTTTCTTCGGTTTCCAAGCAGATACCAGGTGTCAATACTTCTTCATCTTTTGTCCAAAAAACAGCAGCTTCTGATTGGGGAAAAAAGTCATAATCTGATTTGCCGATAAGTTCTTGCCGCGATTTGCCGACCAACTGACAAAAAGCATCATTTAATATCATCCAGCGGTGTTGCTCGTCTTTGACAAAAATTGGGTCGGGCGTAGCATTTATGGTGTGGTTTAAAAATTCTTCTGACGCTTTCAGTTTGGCTTCGTAGCGGTAGCGATCGCTCACGTCCAACACTACTTCGATTATCCGGTCGATAGACCCGTCCATGCGGCGGATGCAGCGCCGGGAAACTCGCGTGTGAACTATTTCGCCATTTTTTCTGAGCAACCTTTTGTCTAAGATGTAACCGTCGCTCCTACCTGCTAACATCTGAGAAAAATTTTCACAATTAGCCTCCAAATCTTCTGGATGAGTCAACTCTAGCCAATTATTTTGCACGAGTTCGTAGCGCTCATAGCCCAGCAAATTGCACAGGGCATCGTTAACTTCTATCCAGTGGCAATTTAGAGGAATTTCGCTGTCAATAATTGGAGCGATGATTGCAATGCCGATCAGGGAATTTTCCACCACCGAGCGATATTTTTCTTCACTTTTTCGCAAAGCATCTTGACTGTTTTGGCGTTCTATGGCGTAGCGGAGCGATCGAATTAACAGTTCGCTGTCGATTTTTCTTTTTACCAAATAATCCTGTACGCCGACAGAAATCAACCGCAGGGCAAGTTCTTCGTCGTTTTGGGCGGTCAGAACTACGATCGGCACATTTACCCCGTACTCTTGTACCCGAGCAACCGTCTCGATTCCCCGACTATCTGGCAATGAAAGGTCTAATAAAATTATGTCAAAAGTTTCTTGATTCAATCGCTGCTGCGCTTCGCTGAGGCGCTCTACTTTCGTCAGCACTATACGCTGCGCGCCGCCTATTTCTGACAGCAAATCTTCAATCAGCTCAGCTTCATGAGGGTTGTCTTCTACTAACAGAACTTTAAAGCAGATAGGAGGCAAAGCTAAGTTAAAAACTGCTTTCATAATATTTGTTAATCAAGAAAATATTAAAATAACTTGAATTTTACCTTTTATTTTCCGGGCAGTCATTCAATTCCACGTACAGATACATCGATCGTCAGATTGGGGGAGGGTAAGCAAGCTTTACAAATAATATGTTTAATAAGTAAAATTATATCACGCACCAACTAGACTGTCAACGGAAAAGAAGTTTTATTCTAAATTGCCATTTATACCACTTAAAAAAATGAATGCAACTGTAGCCCATATCCCACCCCGATACTCACACTCCTTTCCAACAATTATTTAATGTTTTTATCTCCCCCTATTAAATGTTTTGACTTCTACATTATATATTCTACGTGACAACTTCTAATAAATAGAGAAAATGATGGATTTTACAAACATTATAGCTTATCCATTTTGCCGAAATTATGCCTCAATTAAGCGAGAGTAAAGTAAAAAATTGAACCTTGCTCCGGTTCCGATTCCACCCAGATAGATCCGCCGTGAAGTTCCACAATTTTTTGACAAATTGCTAAACCAATACCAGTCCCAGAATATTCTCTTTGAGTATGCAAGCGCTGAAAAATTTGAAAGATACGTGTTTGATGCTGTGGAGCAATCCCAATTCCATTATCTGAGACAGAAATTAACCAGTTTTCCTCCTGTTTGCAAGCGGTAATATGAACCACAGGCGTTGCATCGTGGCGATATTTAATCGCATTGCTGACTAAATTTTGAAATAGTTGTACGAGTTGAGAAATATCCCCCATTACCGCGGGTAATTCGCTGTAGGTGACAACGGCTTTAGTCTCGCGGATCGCCCCTTGCAGGTTCGCGAGTGCTTGCTCGACTGCATGATTGCAATCTGTCAGTTGAAAAGGTTTCCGACTCCTGCCAACGCGGGAATATTCGAGTAAATCGTCAATTAAAGTTTGCATTCTGGTGCAGCCCTGAACGATATTGCCGATAAACTTACTACCTTGGCTGTCGAGTTGGTCTTTGTAGCGTTTTTCTAAAAGTTGAGAGTAACTAGCAATGGTTGCTAAAGGCGCTTGCAAGTCATGAGAAGCCACATAAGCAAATTGTTCTAGTTCCGCATTTGAACGCGCCAATTCTTGGTTAGATTTTAATAGAGCCGATTCGGCGCGCTGGCGGTGGGATATCTCTTGCTGGAGTACCAAATTTTGCTCTTGCAGAGCTTTTTCAACGGCGCGACGGGTGCTGATTTCTTGTTGCAAAATTTGGTTTTTCTCCTGAAGAGTTTTTTCCACTGCTAAGCGGCTCGTAATTTCTTCTTGCAGCAGCATATTTTGTTCTTTTAGCTGCTTTTGTAAATTCCGCAGGCTGAGGTGACTTTCGATGCGGGCCAGCACTTCTTCAAACTGAAATGGCTTGCTGATATAGTCAACAGCTCCCACAGCAAATGCGTTTACTTTGTCAAATACTTCATCTTTAGCGCTGATAAAAATTACCGGAATTTCGCGAGTTTTAGGTTCTAATTTCAAATGCTGACAAACTTCGTAACCGTTCATTTCCGGCATCATTATGTCCAGCAAAATCAAATCTGGTGGATTAGAATTGCACGCTCTCAAAGCCATTTTTCCGTTAATCACGCAGCGGGGGGTGTATCCCCTCTGAGTCAACATCGTAGACAACAGACGCAGGTTTTCTGCTGTATCGTCTACTACTAAAATGTTTCCTAGTGGCGTCTCTGGTTGCTGATTGTTCATTGATTATTTCCCTGTTCCTGTTTTCTTCACAAAAATGTGGGCAGCTATTTTATTTAGGACTTACGGAAAACACCCGGTTTCTAGTAGGAATATTGGGGAAAGAAAACGAGGAATTCGCTCCTAAACCGAGTGTTTAGCCGTTTGTGCACAAGCAAGTCCTGTTATTGTTCGTTTAGCAATCCTCAAATCCCCAGCAGCAGAGTCAGAGCATTATTGTCCCAAGTCAATCCTTTATCTAAAACCTTAAATCCCGCGACTTCGCACATAGCTTCTAAAGCAGTAGCTGTAGGTAGCCACCAGCACGGCGCAAAATTGTCCATGTCAAAAACTGCTTTCTCAGTTATCCCTATAAGTGCGTTGTTGTTGATGAATGGCCGCCAATAAGCTGTTAAAATAGCTCGTTCAGCGTCGTCCAAAGCTGGAATAAACATTACTCCAGAAGCGGGAATTTCATAGCGTCCCAACTCATTTTCTATTACTTGTTGGGTAATAACTGAAGTGAAAATTAAATGCTCGCGAGTTATCTGACGCAAGGCAACTAAAATCTGCAACGGATGGGGGTGATGGTACAAAACTCCTGCACAGTGAGTTATATCGTAAGGCTCGCCAATGTCTGCAAGTTGAATCTGAGTGATATCTTGATTGATACAGTGATAATTAGCAATATTTAAACTTGTCATGCGATCGTGAAAATCTGGCCACCACTGGAGGGATGCCGGCATGGCATCAATCATTGTCAGAGAAACTGCACCGTATTTGCTAGCTACAGATACTTTTTCGCTGACAGTTCCCCACAAGCCGCCGACTTCTGCAAAAGTCTTGCCTTTGACTACTCGGGCAATGTAGCGATCGCGAATATCCTTAGCCTCTAACTCTAATAATAGAGTAGATTCCCCTGTTTGACGCTGTTTTTCTAAAATCTCCTCTAATTTTTGGGATATTTCTGGATCTTTTGGTCTAATTTCTAATGCCATCAAGTACAACATTATGGCTTCGTTAAGCCGATCGCTCTCAGCAAACTTTTGGGCGATTTCGCAGTAAAATTCAGGAGCGTGCAGCGGCTCCATTTGGTGGTGATAGTAGCTAGTTGCTACATCTGAATCTACCGGAGTTCTTTTAGTTAGAGCCTCACCTAATTTTATGTAAATTTTCGGGAGGGACGGCTCGATTTGAAGCGCACAAAGGTAGGCAGCAACAGCATCGTTCCATGCGTGACTTCCACTCAAAGCATCGCCTAAATTGTAATAAGACCAAGAAATAGTGGGATTAAGTTCAATAGCACGTTGGTAAGCGGTAGCTGCGGCTTTCCACTGTTGGGTTTTTAACAGCGCTGCTCCTAAATTGTGGTAAGTCCAAGAGAATTCTGGATTGAGTGCGATCGCCCGCCGATAAGCGAGTGTTGCGGCTTCAAACTTTTGAAGTTTAACTAAAGTCAAAGCTAAGTTATAATGAGACCAAAATAAATCCGCATTTAGTGCGATCGCCTGTTCGTATGCAGCCTCAGCTTCCGACAATTTTTCTAGTTTAACAAGAGCATCTCCTAACTGGTGAAAAGCTGCAAAAAAATTCGGATCTAATTCAGTAGCGCGCTGGTAAGCTGCGGCGGATTCCGACCATTCTTCTAATCGATCGCAAGCTGCACCGATGCTGTAGTAAGACCAAGAATAATCCGGGTTAATTTCCACCGCCGTGCGGTAGGCGATCGCAGCTTCTTGCCATTTTTCTAACTTGAGCAGCACGCTGCCTAAGTTGTAGTATGACAAAAAAGAATTGGGATTTAAATCAATACTTTTTCGGTAGGCTGCCTCCGCTTCGCGCCAGAGTTCCTTAGCTTGCAAAACATTGCCTAATTTGTAATGAAAATCAGAAATCTCCGGCTGGAGTTGAATAGCTTTGCGGTAGTTAATAATAGCTTCGTCCCACTGCTTTAGCTCGCTAGCAGCTTCTGCTAATTGGCAGTAAGCTTCGCAAAAGCTGGGGTTTAAATAAATCGTGCGGTGGTAACAATTCAGCGCTTTTTCTGGCTTGTTTTGCGCCAACAAAGTATTACCTAAATCGAGATATTCTTCTGCTATCTCTATCGGTTCCACCATGAGTGCTTGATACCAACAATCTGCTGCTTCTTCAGCTTGACCGACTTGGGTAAATATCCGGCTCAAATTACGGTAAAATCCTGCAAAGTTTGGTTGCAGGGAGATGGCTTTTTGGTAACAGGCGATCGCCTCTTGCCACTGTTCCCAAGTAGCACAGAGAGTGCCTAGGTTAGCAAAAGCTTCGGCAAAATCGGGTTGCAGGGCGATCGCAACTTTATACCAATACCTTGCGTCTTCTAGTTTACCCTGAGCTTGCAGCGCCTTTCCCAAGGTCTTGCAAGTCTCTGCTGAATTGGGTTCAGATGCCAAAATTTGTTGGCAAAGTGCGATCGCCCGATCGAAGTTCCCTGTAGCCAAATAAATTTCTGCCTGCTGCTGGAAATTCACTTGCACTGTTTCTGAATTCATTTTTTATTTTCCTTTTGAGTTGTCATTCCATGTAAAATTATATGCTACACTTTGCCAAAGTTCAAGTTTTTGTAAGTAGATATACCGAACACAGAAGAATGCTGAATGTCCGCGACATTAATATAAACTAGATAATCATAGGTTAACAGCGAGCTAAATAATGTCAACACCTACTCGAACACCGCTAGTAAGCGTAATTATACCTGTATATAATGGATCTCGCTACATCGTACAAGCGGTGGAGAGCGCGCTGTCCCCAACTTTTACTGATTTGGAGATTATTGTTGTAGATGACGGTTCTAGCGATCGCACGCAGCAAGTATTGCAGCCTTATTTTGACAAAATTCGCTACATATACCAGGAAAATCAAGGAGTAGCAGCCGCCAGAAATATTGCTTGCCAACTAGCGCAAGGCGAGTTTTTAGCCTTTCTAGATGCCGATGACTATTTCCTACCATCCAAGCTAGAGAAACAACTAGCTTGCTTTGACGCTGACCCCACCTTAGATATGGTGCAAACAGGTTGGCTGATGGTCGATGAAACAGGGAAAAATATTTCTGAAATGAAGCCTTGGCAGCAAGCGCCTAAATTAGATTTAGAAAGCTTTATTATATTTAAATGTGTGCGTCCTAGTGCGATGATGCTGCGCCGAAAGTGCTGGGAAGATTTGCGCGGTTTCGACGATCACTTTCCGCTAGCAGAAGATTTAGATTTTGCCTTGCGTTTGACTTTAAAGGGGTACAAAGCAGTTTGGTTAGAAGAGATTCTTACCTGTTATCGCCAGCACAATTCTAATATCATGTCAAGCGGTTTGCCACTAATGAAGAATACAGAAATTTTGATGAAAGAATTCTTCAATCGACCTGATTTGCCTGAGTCAATCCGCCAGTTAAAAAACCAGGAACGCTATCTATGCTTCAAGTGGCTGGCATGGCGGATGTACCGCGACGGTCATCTAGCAGAGATGGCCCAGTGTTTGGAAAAATCCTTGCAATATACGCCTTTTTCGCCCACAAAAACAGTGGTGAGTTGGCTGGAAACTTTTAAGATAGCTTCTGAAGAATACGGTGAAAATTTTGATGCTTATTCGCTGAGTAAGTTAGCCCAATGGCAAGAGATAATTTTGATGGTGATGACTAATCCACCCCAATCTCAACAGAGTTTTATTCCCGCACCTTCAAAAGCGCGTGAAGCGAAGCTATGCCGTAGGGAAACGCACATTCTACTCTACAACGCCGACGATCCGGGCGTGGGAGGATTAGCGCAGTACAACCATGCCATTCTCTGTCAGTTAGCCTTGTTGGGCTATCAAGTCACTTGCGTGCAAACCAAACATTCTAGCCCCTTGCTTGAGCGAGAACGAGAGTTAGGTATAGAGCACTTGTGGCTGGATTTTAGCAGCCATAGAGATTTAGCGCGGGTGTTAAGAAATACTGAGGATGCACAAGAGATTTTTTCTACTAATAAACCTGATCTGATTATTTTTAGCGATGGCTGGCCATATTCCAATTTTGCAGTTAAACAGGTAGTTATTCAGATGGGAATACCATACATGATGGTAATCGGGTTAGTCATGCCAGATCACGCAAATTTTGCCTACGGGGATGTAGTGCCTTATCGAGAGGGAGTGCTGTATCAGTGCCTGCAAGCTAGAGCGGTGATTGTTGGCGCTTATGAACATTTGAATTTATTGTGCGATGACTTTGATTTACCCAAAGGTAAGGGGCAAGTGATTTACTTGGGGCGCTCTCCTGAATATTTTGCACCTCCTAATCCTTCGGCTCGCCAACGCCTGCGGCAAGAGTTAGAAATTCCTGAAGATGCGATTGTCTGTTTCACATCTGCTCGATTGGCACCCGTTAAAGGGCATCGATATCAGATAGAAGCAATCAAGCAGTTGAAACAATCTCCCGTGTGGTCTAAACTGTATTTTGTATGGGCCGGGAATGGTGAGGGAAGCTATTCCGATGTAGAAAGAGAATTGAGGGAAGCTGTTAGAGAGTTAGGAGTGAGCGATCGCGTGAAGTTGATCGGACAGCGCTGGGATATCCTAGATTGGCTGGATGCTAGCGACATATTCATTTTGACATCTCTCGGCGATGCAGCACCTTCTTTTGCAGTCATGGAAGCGATGGCTAAAGGATTGCCCGTAGTTGCTTCGGCAGCGGGCGGGATTCCAGAAGGACTCGGCGATACTGGGAAGTTGTTGCCCGATCCGAATACCGATCCGGAGGGAACAGCGAGAGAATTGGCGGAAACTGTAGAAGCTTGGGCGATGAATCCAGAATTGCGCCATCAAATCGGTCAAGCTTGCAAGCAGCGGGCCGAGAAACTGTTTAAAGAGGAACGGATGTTGGCAGAGTCGATTGAGGCGATCGAAAAAGCTTTACTTTCCGATTGCGAAAGAAATCAATTTGTTACTCAACAACAGGTGCAGGGGTGGATGGCGAAGGTAGAAAGCCGGGTGCGCTACAACTTTTTAGTGTGGAAAGCGTGGCACGCTTACTGTCAAGAAGATATAATCGGGATGCAAAATAGCCTTCAAGAATCTTTGCAGTGTACGCCTTTTTTGAGTACAGAAACGATGTTAAACTGGATAGAATCTTTTGGCAATTTTTCATCTGCAAAAGGGCATCATTTAGATACATATTCTCTGACTAACTCAGCAGAATGGCAACAATTGGTACAGGGCTTACAGGGCATTGAATCTGTATTTTTTCTCCCCTAAAACACCCGAGGGACATTTTAAATTTAGGTTGCTGTCAGCAGTATAGCCACAAATATCAGTAAAATTGTATTTTACAGGCCCAACAACGATCAAAAATCTGTGTATCGGCGTCTAAATCTGTGTTGTGTTCCCAAACCATTCGTTATCACCGAGCAAACTCATGTCAATAGCAAATCCGACACCGCGAGTAAGTGTAATTATTCCAGCATATAATGGAGCTCGCTACATCGCGCAAGCGGTAGAAAGCGTCATCAGCCAAACCTATAAAAACTGGGAAATTATCGTCGTAGACGACGGCTCAACCGACGACACCCGCCAAGCATTGCAGCCTTATGTTGAAAAAATTCGCTATGTTTATCAGGAAAACCAAGGAGTAGCGGCAGCCCGCAACCGAGGAATTCAGGAATCCCGATGTGAATTAATTGCTTTTTTAGATCAAGATGACTTTTTCTTGTCCGATAAGTTAGCTGGACAAGTTGCGTTATTTGACGCTCAGCCATCACTAGGAATTGTTAATAGTGGCTGGCGAATTGTTAAAGAGCAAGGCGAAAGTATTTGGGATATAAAACCCTGGGAATACTTGCCTCAGCTAGACTTAAAAACCTGGATTGTTTATATGCCCCTACTTCCCAGCGCCATGATGTTTTCGCGGCAGTGGCTGGAACGAGTCGGTGGCTTTGATTCTCAGTATGATTCAGTAGATGATGCCGACTTAATCTTGCGTTTAGCACTATCTGGTTGCGAAGCTGCTTGGTTGCCTCAAGTGACAGTATGCTACCGCCAGCACGGGCAAAATGTGTCCATCCAGAGAGCGCTGAAACAGGCAAGCCTTTCTATTTTATTAAAGCAAAATTTATTCAGCAGATCCGACTTGCCAGAGGACATCCGCCAATTGGAAAAGCCTGCTTTTTATGAGATTCTAACATGGATGGCGTGGCAACTTTACTACAGTGGCTATCCGGTGCAAGCAGTGGAGTATTACCAAAAATCTTTCCTTTATACTCCTTACTCGCCAGAAAAAACAGTAATAGATTGGCTTGCTCGTCTAACAGCAATTTCTAAATATTACGGAATTGACCCCGACACTCAATCTTTAAGAAACTTACCAGAATGGAAAAAGTTAATGGTTAGCATACTTCCCAAAAAAACAGCGCGAGTCAGCGTAATCATCCCCACTTACAACTGCGATCGCTACATTGTCAGAGCCGTAGAGAGTGTTCTGTGCCAGACTTATCAAAACTGGGAAATTATCGTCGTAGATGACGGTTCTACAGACAAGACACGCCAAGTTTTAGCACCTTACTTCGATTTAATTCAATACATCTATCAAGAGAACCAAGGAGCAGCCCTGGCCCGAAATAGTGCTTGTAAGTTAGCACGAGGGGAATTTTTAGCTTTCTTAGATGCTGACGACTTCTTCTTACCAGAAAAACTAGAAAAACAAGTAGCTTGCTTTGACGCTGATCCCACATTAGATTTGGTGCAAACAGGTTGGCTTATGGTTGGCAAAAACGACGAAGGCATCTATGGAGTAAAGCCTTGGGAAGAATCACCAAAATTAGATTTAGAAACTTTTGTTTTGTACAAATCAGTGCGTCCCAGCGCCATGATGCTGCGGCGAGAGTGGTGGGAACGTTTGGGCGGTTTCGATCATCGCTTGCCGCCAACCGAAGATTTAGATTTTGTCCTACGTTTAGCTTTAAAAGGCTGCAAGTCAGTTTGGTTAAAAGAGATATTAACCTGCTATCGCCAGCACGACAGCAATATCATGTCTAACGGCTGCAAATTAATGAAAAATACCGAAATTTTGATGGAGCAATTTTTTGCTCGGCCAGATTTGCCTCAGCACATCCGCGACTTGAAACGCGCGGAACGTTACAAGTGTTTAGTATGGATAGCATGGCGGATGTACCGCAACGGATATTTGGCAGAAATGGTCGAAAGTCTGGAAAAATCTCTGTATTACACTCGTTTTACAGGCACTGAAACTGTTTTTAATTGGCTGGAAACTTTTAAGGGGGTTTCGGAACAGTACGGCTACAACTTTGATGCCTATGCCTTAACCAATTTAAAAGACTGGCAAGAGATCGTAGTGGTTGCTGCTAACAATACTCCTCAGTTTCAACCTGCACATATTTCGATTTCCCAACCGCAAAAAGCCCGCATACTACTGTACGCGGAAGACCACGGAGTGGGAGGTTTAGCTCAGTTCAACCACTCGCTGATGTGTAAATTAGTAGCCGAAGGCTACCAAGTTATTAGCGTTCAAACTAAAGCTTCTCACCCTTTAATTGCCGAACAAAAACAGTTAGGTATAGAACATATTTGGCTGGATTTTGACACAATAAAAGAGTTTTTGCGAGGTACTTACAATTTAGGCGATGCTGAAAAAATTTACGCGCAGGCTCAACCGGATTTAATTATATTTAGCGACGGCTCGCCTATAGCCAATTTTGCGGCCAAACAAGTTGCTATTAAGCAGAATATACCGTACATAGTTACTCTCGGTTATATCGATCGCAATTATGAAACTTTCGATCGGGGCGATCAAATTCCCTATTTGGAGGCTGTCTCCTATCAGTACGGTTTAGCCAAAGCAGTAGTAGCAGTGTCCCAGGAAAATTTAAACTTGTTCAAAAGAATTTTTAAAGTGCCTCTAAAACGAGGCAAACTTATTTATTATGGGAGACCGAACAGTTATTTTGAACCGCCGAATCTTTCCACTCGCCAACGCCTGCGTCAAGAACAAGGAATCCCTGAAAATGCTGTCGTTTGTTTTACGGCGGCGAGATTGACTCCACTTAAAGGATATCAGTATCAATTGCAGGCGATCGCCCAATTGAAAAAACGTCCAATTTGGCCCCAAATTTACTTTGTTTGGGCCGGGCCTGGGTCTACTACTCACGACAATCTGGAACCTGAATTAAGAGCAACTGTCAGCAAATTGGGAGTAGAAGAACAGGTTAAGTTCTTAGGACAGCGCTGGGATATTGCCGATTGGCTCGACGCCAGCGACATCTTTATTTTATCTTCCAAAGCAGAAGGAATGCCGCTAGCAATTATGGAAGCAATGGCGAAAGGATTGCCGGTAATTGCCACAGCAGTCAGCGGGATTCCTGAAGAATTGGGAGATACAGGAAAGTTGCTCCCCGATCCTACAATCGACCCAGAAGGAACAGTAAAAGAGTTAGTAGAAACGCTGGAAATATGGGCAGAAAATCCCGAATCGCGTAGACTTGCAGGACAAGCGTGCAAAGCGCGAGCCCAAGAACTATTCAAAGAAGAACGGATGCTTCGGGAATATGGAGAAATAATTGAACAGGCATTGGTAAGTGACGATGAGAGCGACAGTTTCTCTATTAGTCCGAAACTCAAAAAGCAGCTACAGCAAGTGGATAGCCTGCTGAAACACTATTATTTAGTGTGGAAAGCTTGGGAGGCTTACGATCGGGGAGATATGTCCGAGATGGCGAGTAATTTGCAATCTGCTTGGATCTGCACACCTTATTTGACCACAGAAACTATCTTTCATTGGGTGCAAAATTTTAGTGTTTTTGCTGCGGAAAAAGGAGTTAATTTCGATACCAACGAGCTGATCAACTCCCGCTCGTGGCAACAAGTGATAGAATCAATACAGGGTTTTGAAGTGTTGTCATCCGTTCGTTAAAACTGAGTTCTGGCAGGCTTCTGAGGAACGGGCTCTCCGGCCCATTCCACAAAACATCAACCAAAGAAAAGATATGCAATTTACATTCAAGTTCCCACGTATTAATAAACTGCTGCCAATTTGTTTAGCTATTGTCACTGTTCTGTTAATAGCCTATTTGGGACAGCAACCAACTGTTGCCCAACTGCGATCGAGCGTTACAGTAGATTTTGGACAGCCAGCCACTGGTACAATTTCCATGAGCGGCATCCTGCACGGAATCGACACAGCAAAGCCCCCGGATAGCTCGATCAAACCCTTGCAGCCCAAACTTTGGCGGGCGGGGAGACTCGATATCTACGATCGCATAATCGCCAGCGGAGCCGAGTTTCAGTTAGTAGTTAGCGACTTGTGGGGCTACGGTACTAATCCCAATGGCTGGCCATATCAAAACTACCCCGCGTGGGAAGCATTCATCCGACAGTTAGCCCAGCAAAATAAAGGCAAAAAAATTATTTGGGATGTATGGAATGAGCCAGATTGGAAAGATCCATTTTGGAAGGGAAGCAGAGAACAATTCTTTGAAACGTACAAAAGAGCTTACAAAATCTTGCGGGAAGAATTGGGGCCGTCAGCAATGATTGGCGGGCCCAGCCTCGGCCGCTACAGCAAAGAATATCTCGCCGCTTTTTTGGATTACTGCAAGGCTAACAAACTTGAAGTAAATTTCCTCTCGTGGCACGAACTTAACGACACGATGATCTTATTTGTTGACGATCACGTAATTGAGGCTAAACGCAATTTTCAGCAAAGTCCCTCTTACAAGGAATTGAAATTGCAAAAAATTTACGTCAACGAAATTGTCGGAAACTTAGCGCAGTACCAGCCGGGGGAAATATTAGGTTATTTGTATAACTTAGAGTATGCAAAAGCTGACGGTGCTTGCAGAGCTTGTTGGGATACTCAAGGGCCAAATAAAGTTAGCAATTGCTTCAACAATACGCTGAGTGGGATGGTCACGCCTAATACTTTTGAGCCAAGAGCAGCTTGGTGGGCTTACAAAGCTTATGCTGACGGAGTTAATTCGCGGGTGCGGAGTTGGTCAAATAACAATCGCCTTGTCGCTTTAGCCAGCAAGTCAAATCCTGAAGGTAAAGCACAGATACTTTTAGGTTATTTCGATCCCAATTTTTCCTCAGCAACAACGGTAACATTAACCCTCGGCAATTTGGAGCAGCTAGGTATTCAAAGAGGTCAGAAAATCAATCTAAAATTAGAAAAAATTCCCAACAATCAAGAAGGAGCCGTGCCAAAGCTTGTCACTGTTAAAGAAGAAAGTTTTTCGGTGGGTAGTGGCAGCTTGGCTTATGTTATCCCTAATTTCAACGTCCACGAAGGCTACTTATTGACGGTTAGCAAGTGAGCTAGCAATCCTATTAGATTGTGAACAAATTGTAGGGACACGGCACTGCCTTTCGTCGTGTCAACTTAACGTTAAACCGATAGTCCGACAGGGGTTGAAACCCCTGCCTCAAAGCTGAAGTCCTCTAAAAGAGGACTAATGAATTATTCAGTCCTCTTTTAGAGGACTTTGACTATTAGACAGGGAATTCATTCCCTGGCGGACTGGCGGGTAGGCGCGAGGACTAGCGGACGAAAAGCTTAATTTGACACGCATTGGGCACTGCCGTGTCCTTACAAATATATAGACAAATTGTGGGACAGGGCACTGCCGCGTCCTTACAAATATATAAAGTTTAGCTAGGATTATTCAAAGATTTTTGCACCGATTGCAACCATTCTCTGACTGTTTGATTTTCGGATTGTGGATCGTAGTTACACCCTAATTCATCGAGGATAAATGCTTCTAAATCGGCGGGGGCGATCGGCATTTCGAGCAGTTTGCTGAGCTCTTGCGATGCAGCTTCAACACTTGCGGGCGGTTCGCTGCTGCGGTAGTTGTTCACTACATCGCTGGGAGTGTCAGCTTCTAACGGCCAGTCTTGGTGAAAGTAGGAACTGAAAAATTGGGTTAAATGAGGAAATTGATTTATCATTGGGGATAGGCTGTGAGAATAAAGTATCCGGGAGGTAATTTGGCGCTGCGCTGGAGGACGATTCTCAGGCGAGATGTTGAAGTTGCTTTGGATGCGCGGCGACGCAGAGTAATGCCAATTATTCTGTTGGCATTGTAGTCGATCGTATAACGATTACCTCGACTTTTCACCCAGGAGTCGATCGCACTTTGATTTCTGTTCATTGCTTCTGCAATAGCCGCTTCGGCGACGGAACGATCGATAAAAGAAGATGCAGCAGAAATTCTCGTTTCGCTTGCGAGTCGCTGTGCTAGTTGTGCTTCTGTTTTACCAACGTGTCTCTCTAAAGTGTGTCCTCCTGCTGATTCGTGAAATTCTAATCCCCCGCCCGGTATGTTGGGTACAAAAGCTATGGTGGTTTGTGGTATCGTTGAGCCTTCCGGTGCAACAACCGTGGCGTAAACACCAGGTATAGCCGATTGGAATAATATAATTATGGAGGCGATCGCACAGAGGATACCTAAAAAAATTTTTAGGCGATGGATTTTATTTTTCATTGCTCTTGAATCTCTTACTTATATTTAGTATAGATGTTTGCTTTGTTTGTCTATTTCCTAATCTACCATTCCTAAGTTAGAAATTGCGCGCTGTATTCAAATATACTGTCCGCAGTACCCACCCTACTGTTAGTTAGAAATTGCGCGCAGCATTTAAATACATGGTGTGCACGGAACACCCTAGGATTATTCCTAAATACACGGTGCCCACGGATCACCCTACGATTATTGAGAATAGTTTGTGATTTCTGTAGTTTACAAAGCTTCACTCAATATGAGAAAACGTTAATAATTCTTTGAATAAATCACTGATGATGGATGATAAATTAATTGATTATCTTTAAAAATTAAAAAAATGCAAGTAGTTATCCTAGCAGGTGGTCTCGGTACTCGTCTCAGAGAAGAAACAGAATTTCGTCCCAAACCCTTAGTGGAGGTGGGGGGACATCCAATTATTTGGCACATCATGAAGATATATGCACACTACGGTTTCCAAAACTTTATTGTGTGCTTGGGCTATCGCGGCAACATGATTAAAGAATATTTCCTTAATTATGAAGCCATGAACAATGACTTTACTATCTGTCTGGGACGGCAAAATACGATCACTTATCACGAGGAACATCTCGAACAAGATTTTCAGGTGACACTGGCTGAAACTGGCGCGGAAAGCATGACAGGAGGGCGGGTAAAACGGATAGAAAAATATATAGATCGCGAGAATTTCATGGTGACATACGGCGATGGAGTAGCTGATGTCAATATTGAGGCTTTAGTCGATTTCCACAAGTCTCATGGTAAGCTGGCAACTGTCACCACATTCCGTCCGATTTCTCGCTTTGGAATTTTGGATGTAGACAGCGATAGCCGCGTAGTACAGTTTTCTGAAAAACCTCAAATAGATGGCTGGATCAGTGTTGGATATATGATATTTAACCGCCGGGTATTTGAGTATTTGGGGGGAGATGATTGTATTTTAGAACAGGAGCCGATGCAGCGTTTAGCTGCAGACGGACAGTTGATGGCTTACCGTCATGATGGCTTCTTCTTTGCGATGGATACTTATCGAGAATACAAGTATTTAAACGAACTTTGGGATGAAGGAAAGGCTCCTTGGAAAATGTGGAAATAAATTAGTTTTGGGTATTCTCAGTAAGCCTTTTATGAACGGGCTCTCCGGCCCGTTCCACAACAAATTTACTTTTTGTGGAACAGGCCGGAGAGCCTGTTCTAGAGACTGGTGCAAAATGTGAGTAAATAAGTTAGTTTGAGGGCAGATTTTTAGGCTGGTTCACAATGATTTAGAGAAAAACAGCTATAAAATAATTATATAAAATGGATTCCCCATATATTCTCAACAGCACAGAAAGTTACCTGCAAAAGTGCGTTTCACCCCACGCGGAAATTATCGACAGCGACTCGGAAGCGCTAGAAACAGCATTTGCGGGATTGGAAGATCGATCGCTCTTAGCGTTGCGAATTCCCCAAAAATGGGGCGGCGCTGAAATTGCACCGGAGATTTTTTACCAATATCAAGAATTGACGGCTCGATATTCCGGCGCTTTGTCTTTCCTGCAAACTCAGCACCACAGCGCAACTGCGATGCTTGCTAACAGCGACAATGAAATGCTAAAAAGCAGATACTTGCCCGCGATCGCCCAAAAAGAGTTACGCTTGGGTATTGGGTTTTCGCATTTAAGGCGATCGGGCAATCCGGCTGTCACCGCAACTCCCACAAAATCGGGCTATTTACTGTCAGGAAAAGTTCCTTGGGTAACAGGTTTTCGCTTGTTTCAAAAGTTTATTGTAGCGGCGGTACTTCCTGACGAACGCTCTGTTTTCGGTTTAGTGCCTTTTGCCAATATTGAACGCGAATCGGGTAAAATAGCTTGTAGCGAAATCATGCAGTTAATCGCCATGAACTCGACTAATACTGTGACAGCCACTCTCGATAATTGGTTGCTGCATGAATCGGAAATAATTTCAGTTAAACCTGTTGGCTGGATTTCGGAAAACGACAGTAAAAATATACTGAATTTTGTCCCCGGTACTTTTGGCTGTATTCGAGCGGGATTGGATGTAATTGCAGCAGCGGCGGCTGCTAAGAATTCACCTTTTATAACGGCGGCTTGCCAAAAACTAGAGCAAAAGCTCGATCGGCTAAAACAGAATTTCCCACAATCTCAACATAGCTCGAAAGCAGAACAATTAGCGCTGCGAGCTCAAGCCATTGATTTAGCGGTGCGTTGCGGGCACGCTGCGGTTGCAGTTTCTAGCGGTGCTGCTAACGGTGTGCTACACCCCGCCGGGAGAGTTTATCGAGAAGCTTTGGTGTATACTGTTTCCGGGCAAACAAAGGATGTGATGGAAGCAACCCTCGATCGACTAATCGAATTTTAGATTTTAGATTTTAGATTTTATATTGAACTCGCAGAAGGTCAAAAACTCAACTTTGTTTAATAAATAATAGGTATATTTAACCTGATGACAAACAACTTTAAGTCAAATAACTTAAAAACGATCGCCTATAGCACAATTGTAGACTTAACCCATGCAATTCACCCAAATATTCCCATTTGGCCAGGAGATCCAGCGACAGAAATTGCCCCAGTATCTCAAATAGAAACAGACGGGTATTTCCTGCGAAAATTCTCAATGGGAGAACACAGCGGCACTCACATCAACGCACCCAACAGCTTTTATGGAGGAGGCGCCAGCATTGATAGTTATTCCCCGCAGTCGCTAGTTTCCCCCGCAATTACGATCGACATCCGCGAGCAAAGTCTTGCCAATCCCGACTACACTTTAACAATTGATGATATATTGACTTGGGAACGGCAGCACAAACTTATAGAACCGGGAAATCTAGTTTTATTGTATACTGGCTGGCAAGAAAAATGGGATGACGAGCGAGCATTTTTTAACCGAGACGAGCGCGGAATTTGCCACTTTCCCGGATTTGGCAAAGCAGCCACTCAATTTTTGCTAGATGAACGCTCGATCGCCGGAGTTGGAACCGACACTCACGGAGTAGATACCGGGCGAGATGAAAGTTTTGCGGTTAACAAATTGGTATTGGAAAAACAACGAATAGTGCTGGAAAATCTAGCAAATCTCGACTTGTTACCTGCGGCTGAAATCACTTTAGTTATCGGAATATTGCGCCTTTTGGGAGGTTCCGGTTCGCCCGTGTCGGTGTTAGCTTTTGTTGCTTGAGGCGGTAAAACTTACATCTTGCACCATGCTCAAGAACGGGCAAGATGCCCGTTCCACAAAGAGTGTATTTTATTGTGGAACAGGCATCTTGCCTGTTCCTAAACGGAAAGCCCGATGCCCTTTCCACAAAGAGTGAATTTTCTTGTGGAACAGGCATCTTGCCTGTTCCTAAACAGGTAATTGAAAATGGTGCAATATCTCAGGTAAAATTAGATTGAGAGAAGTCGAGTAAAAACAATTAAATTAATGACCGAACTGCCCAAGGATCTCAACGAGGCGATCGCCCAATCCCGCATTGCCACCGCCGCTGCCCTCTCGGACGGCAAAACTCTACTGCAAGTCGAATTAGTATTTCCAGAAATCGCCCTGCAAGCACAGTCTATCACCCTACAATTTCTCCCAGAATTTGAGGAAATATACCCCGGAGTAAAAGTCTTTTTTCCCGACACCGGTGCGGCAGCCCTCGCGCGTCGCGACTGGGGAGAAACACCGTTTAAAGTCACTGATTTGGGTAGCAGTCGCACCCCTGTTGAAGATAAAATATCACCGGAAGATCAACTTTTCATTTTGATCAATCCAGCCGCCGTAGAAGTTGCCCAAGTTGAAAAAATTTATATAGCTGCGGCCGGTCGCCCAGTAATTCTACTCAACCCGCGTCTGGAAGATGTTGCCACCATCGGTATAGGCTATGCGGGCCGCCAATTGCGCGATCGATTCCTCAGCAAAATTGAATCCTGCTACTATATCAGACCCCTAGACACTGCTGCTTTATTCCGCTGCTACCCCCAATCGTGGCAAGTCTGGCTGGAAACAAACGACGAATACAAACTAATTTCTGAAACCGCCCAAAAACCTGTCGGAGACGATTTAGAGCGGATTTTAGCCGGTTCTCTCCCAAGCGCCGATCCTGATTCCACCGCACCTGCCAAACCCTTAAAAAAGAAAGGTTTTTTGGCAGAACTCCAGACATTCCTCAAAGCTTTGACTCAGTGACAATCGTTAAGGCTCGATCGTATTTTACGGTGTGTCAGCTAGGATTATTTTCGACTTAATCCGTCGGCTAATCGCTGATGCACCCTAAAGCGTGAAATAACTCAAAGCTTTGCCTCAGTAACAGCAGTTGCAGAAGCAGAATTAGCAGCTTGCCTGTGTTTCTACCAGTAGCTAAGCAAACAGATACTGGTGAGCTTTACAGAATCTTTATAAAAAGCACTATAATGGGTGACACCCCTCCACCGTAAAAGAGGGGAGGCAAATAACAGCAAAATCAGATGCTATAAGCTAGAGATGGGGCTTTTGAGTCAGGGAAGCGGATAAACACAATGGAGCATCGGCGCATTGTTATCGGGGACGTACACGGGCATTACGACGGGTTAATGACCCTGCTAGAGGCACTTGCCCCCGGCTTGGACGATCGCGTCTATTTTTTGGGAGACTTAATCGATCGTGGCCCCAAAAGCGCTCAGGTATTAGATTTTGTGCAGCAAAGCCCCTACCACACTCTGTTGGGCAACCACGAACAACTGATGCTGGAGGCTTTGTCGGGAACGCCGATGGATATGCGAGCGTGGCAATCTTGGCTATACAGTGGTGGCGATGCGACAGTAGCGAGCTACAGAGATACAGGGATGATGCCGTATAAACACTTAGAGTGGCTGCGATCGCTCCCCACGCACCTGGACTTAGGGGACATCTGGCTGGTTCACGCCGGCGTTGACCCCCATCTGTCGATCGATGAACAATCGATCGAACAACTGTGTTGGATTCGCAGGGAATTTCACACCATGTCGAAACCCTATTTTCCCAATAAATTAATTATCACCGGTCACACGATCACCTTTACCTTTCATGGCGTCAGACCGGGCGAATTAGTCAGGGGCGAAGGGTGGTTGGATATTGACACGGGTGCTTATCATCCCAAAAGCGGCTGGCTGACAGGATTTGACCTCAGCTACCGCAGAGTTTATCAAGTAAATGTATTTAACAATCAAGTCCGAATTTTGCCCTTTGACGAAGTTGTCCGGCAATTGAAGCCGCAGCCGATTCCACCCCCCCAAGCTGCGATCGATTCTATTGTTCAACAGCAGTGTTAAATCAATTTGTAGTTTTAGGGTATGTCAGTTTAAGTTCGATCAATTAAATCGAAATTAACCTGCTTCTGACGTACCCTAGTAATATGATGTCCGGTGGAGGAACCGCGATTTTTGTCGGGGCGGGTTCACCAACAATACGTGCCAATAATTGACAATCTCAAAAACCCGCCCCGACCGGGCTATTATGGTTAATCCATGGGACATGATATAACTGGATTTATTTTTTAACGAACCGCGAAGGCGCGAAGAGCGCGAAGTAAGAAAAGAGAAGAAAAGAGAAGAGAAAACAATAGAGCCCCTGACAGATTTAGAATTACTACGAACCTAAAAGCCTGCGGATTTCTAGCCTGTAATCCTCATTATTCAAACCTTCACCGCTAGCAAGATCCGGATCTATAGCCTGTGAAATAGCAGCAATACGATCGCCAGTTGCCGGGTGAGTGCTCAAAATGCTAGGAGGAGAAGGCTTGTTGAGCAACTTTTTCATAAAATCAACCATCCCAGATTGAGCGTAGCCCGCTCGCCCCATAGTTTGCAATCCCAACTGATCGGCTTCATACTCAGCTTGGCGACTGTGGGGACGGCGCAAAGCCAATTCCACCCCAATCTGAACCGCCTGAGATCGATCGAGCCCAGTGGCGGAAGCTACGCCTGAAGCGATGGCCATTTGACGCATTTGTTGAATCGCGTGGCGAGCATTAATGTGAGCGATTTCGTGGGCGATCACACTTGCCAATTCTGCCTCATTGTCCGCCGCTGTCATCAAGCCTTTATTCACATAAACAAAACCGCCCATAGTTGCAAAAGCATTAATCGCGTCGTCGTCAATCACTTGAAAAGTATAAGGAATATTGGGGCGAGTGCTTTCTTGAGCGAGTCGTTGACCGATACGGTTAATATATTCTGTAGTGTCCCGATCGCGGTCAATCTTAAACTGGCTCCTGGTTAACTGCTGATTAATTTGTCGGCCAATAGTCACCTCTTGGCGATCGGACATATTCGACAATTGAATAACTTGAATGCCCCGAAAAATTAGTTCAGGCAAAGAAAATGCTTGAGTCGGTTCCGGGGAAACCACCCAGATACCTGCAGCCACCATCAGGGACAGAAACAGATAAATCCCCCGGCCACAAGTACGCCGGCAAGTCAACCAAAAATTTTTTAACATGAGTGATACGTGCCAGAAGTTAGATAAAATTGTAGGAAAAACTCGAAAAGTCACTAAATAGGCAGACGTAATTTGAGGCTGCTTAGTTGCTATTCTAGCTTTTTGTCAATTTTTAACGGCGCCACCAGCTTCTGGGCGATCGACCTGTCGGCCAACCAACCGCCGTCAACTGCCTTATGCTTTAACTCCTCGCTCCTGTTGTCCCCCGCTATAACTGTACCCAGTGCGAGCGGCGGGATGAAAGGCAGGGAGATTATAGGTACGGAAATCTCCAAATCTTTATCGATGTCGCTGTTTTACTGGAATGTGTATAATACAGTAAGGAGGTCATGAGATGCTGCATACTGCCATCAAGGTTCGACTTTATCCCACATTAGAGCAACAAGCCATACTGTCTGGGCACTTTGGCTGTGCCAGATGGTGGTGGAACTATGGTCTAAATAAGTCAATTGAGACTTACAAAGAAACGGGTAAAAGCCTTGGTCAGTCAGCACTCAATGCCTTTTTACCAA
>NZ_JAUBPB010000067.1:0-38931 GCF_036700545.1 Microcoleus sp. SVA1B4 | reverse complement strand
GAAGATCCTGAGTTTGAAACGTTCTACACTAAGAACATTCTGCTTAACGAAGGCATTCGTGCTTGGATGGCTCCGACTGACCAACCCCACGAAAACTTCATCTTCCCTGAAGAAGTTCTGCCTCGCGGTAACGCACTTTAAAAAAATCAGGATTTGGATTTCAGATTAATTTAGTTTTTTTAAATTAATCTGAAATCCAAATCCCTACTCCCTGGCGCAGGCGCGGTACTCCCGTGCCCTACTAGGGAACAAAAAACCCAAAATCCAAAATCTAAAATCGTTGGAGGTTCTACCGGGTGGTAACGCTCTCTAATTCCTACGCAAGCGGTCGCGACCAAGAATCCTCCGGGTTCGCTTGGTGGTCTGGCAACGCTCGTTTGATCAATCTCTCCGGCAAACTGCTGGGCGCCCACGTCGCTCACGCTGGCTTGATCGTGTTCTGGGCCGGTGCAATGACTTTGTTTGAAGTCGCTCACTTTATCCCAGAAAAGCCCATGTACGAACAGGGCTTAATTTTGATGCCCCACGTCGCTACTTTGGGTTGGGGCGTAGGCCCCGGCGGTGAAGTCACTGATATCTTCCCGTTCTTCGTAGTCGGCGTTCTTCACTTGATTTCATCTGCTGTTCTCGGTTTGGGCGGCATTTATCACGCCGTTCGCGGCCCGGAAGTTCTCGAAGAATACTCTTCGTTCTTCGGCTACGACTGGAAAGATAAGAACCAGATGACCAACATCATCGGCTATCACCTAATTTTGTTGGGTGGCGGTTGCTTGCTGCTGGTAGCTAAGGCCATGTTCTTCGGCGGTGTCTATGACACTTGGGCTCCAGGCGGCGGGGACGTGCGTATTATCACGAACCCCACTCTGAACCCGGCTGTGATTTTTGGCTACTTGGTTCGCTCTCCTTTTGGTGGCGAAGGCTGGATTGTCAGCGTCAACAACATGGAAGACATCATCGGCGGTCACATCTGGCTTGGCCTGATTTGTATCGCTGGCGGTGTTTGGCACATTTTGACCAAGCCTTTCGGCTGGGCTCGCCGCGCCTTAATCTGGTCTGGCGAAGCTTACCTGTCTTACAGCTTGGGTGCTTTGTCCCTGATGGGCTTCATCGCTTGCTGCTTTGTCTGGTTCAACAACACTGCTTACCCCAGCGAATTCTACGGCCCGACGGGCCCGGAAGCTTCTCAAGCGCAAGCTTTGACCTTCCTGATCCGCGACCAACGCTTGGGTGCTAACGTCGGTTCTGCACAAGGCCCCACCGGTCTGGGTAAATACCTGATGCGCTCTCCTACTGGCGAAATCATTTTCGGCGGTGAAACGATGCGTTTCTGGGATTTCCAAGGCCCTTGGTTGGAACCCTTGCGCGGTACTAACGGTTTGGACTTGAACAAAATCAAGAATGACATTCAGCCTTGGCAAGCTCGCCGCGCGGCTGAGTACATGACTCACGCTCCTTTGGGTTCTTTGAACTCTGTGGGCGGTGTGGCGACTGAAGTTAACTCGTTTAACTTCACTTCTCCTCGTTCTTGGCTGTCCTGTTTCCACTTTGTGATGGGTTTCTTCTTCTTGGTGGGTCACTTGTGGCACGCTGGTCGCGCTCGCGCGGCTGTCGCTGGCTTTGAGAAGGGTATCGATCGCGAAAATGAACCAGTGCTGGCTATGCCAGACTTAGACTAATCGATCGAATTTATTTCTGATTTGATTGTCTAGTTGAAAAAGGCTCCTGCTTAACGGCAGGAGCTTTTTTTTGATCTAAAAATATCTCAAAAAGCTGCGGATTGTCGATCGACTGTTCTCCGAACCCGCTAGCTGCAGATACAATCCTAGACCTAGAAACCCGGTTTCTGAGTTAACCTTTTGAATTCCATGCTGTTTCTTTCCGTAAGCTCGTTCCTGAGCCAGCTTTTGCCTCCAGGACTGAGATACTTCGGTGCGACATTCATCGGTGGCGGTGAATGACTCTGCAAGTCTTGAAACTTGACAATTTTAATCCGTTGGGGTAAAGAGCTTGCAAGGCAGGCTCTACAAAGTTTATATTTAAAGTAGAAAAGTTGTAATCCCACACAATGGAAAGTTGCAATTTTAAGGCAGATCGCTACAGGTGCAAAACTAATCGACGATCGCCATCAGGATATTTATATTTTATTAAATGGCTGTGCTTGCCGAATTTTTTAACAGGCACAAAACTTTTGGGCCGCTTACTATTATTGCTAGGAAAGCAAAAGATTAATAATGGACTCATTAAAGATCGAAAATGTCAAGGTGAGGTTCGATCGAGCAAATTTGCTCGAACGCATCGCCAACCGCATTCGCCACTCTCTAGAACTACCCGAAATTCTCAGCGCAACAGCAGCCGAAGTTCAATCCTTCTTGGGAACAGACAGAGTAAAAATCTACAAATTTCATAGCGACGGTAGCGGTGAAGTGATTGCCGAATCAATTAACGGCAACCGCTTGCCCTCCCTATTGGGTTTGCATTTTCCAGCAGACGATATTCCCCCTCACGCCCGCGAACTGTTCGCCCAACTACAGGTGCGATCGATCGTCGATATAGATTCCGGGCAGCTAGGCCAAAGTCCGCGCCGCGAGGCGGTTTCCGGCCAACTACTGCCCGACGAAATGTACTTTCGTGCAGTTGACCCCTGCCACGCTGAATACTTGACTGCACTGGGCGTCAAGGCTTGCTTAGTAGTACCAATTTTTCACGGCGAAGAATTCTGGGGGTTGTTGGTATCTCACCACTCCGAGTCCCGGAGTGTGGCAGAAAACGAACTCCAAGGCGTTCAGATGGTAGCAGATCAGCTTGGCGTCGCCATAACCCAATCAACCCTCCTGGCCCGAGCGATGGCGAAAGCTCAACGGGAAGCTGCCGTCAACCGCGTCGCCGCAGCCCTTAACTCCCAGCCAGCGATTGAACTCCAAACAGCTTTGGCAGAATCGGTAGCAGCACTAGATGCAGCCGGCGGCAGGCTGTGCATTTTCGCCACACCATTCGTTTCCGACAGCAGCCCGGTTACGAATCTAGTTCCCTATTCGGATAACTCCACTGGCGAACTCACAGTCTACACTTGCGGCTCAGGGCCGAAGATGCCAATTTCGGCAAAATACCCGCAGGTTGAGCAATACAGCGTCTGGCACGAATATTTTAAATCCGGCCAGCAACAGGTTTGGGCAATTCCCGACTTGTACCAAATTAGCAGTTTGAGAAGCCTGCAACCTGCATTTCGATCGACCAAAATTCGCAGCATTTTAATCGTACCGCTCAGAGCCCGCCAGCAAATATTCGGTTACTTGACCATTTTTCGAGAAGAATTTGACACCGAAACTCTCTGGGCTAGACAGTTTGATAGCGACGCGCGGCTCGCCCAATCTCGGATATCTTTTGAAGCGTGGAAAGAATCAAAAACTGCCCAAATTCGCGAATGGAAGGGTGAAGAAATTGAATTGCTCCAAATTTTGGGCACGCACTTTTCTAATGCTATTAACCACTACCAACTCGATCAACAAATAGAGGAACTTAACACAAACTTAGAAAATCAAGTTCAAAAGCGCACCGCTCAACTACAGCAGTTGACCCAACAGCAGCAAGTGCTGTTTGAAGTGGTGGCTAAAATGCGGAAATCCCTCGACTTGAACAAGATTTTTAGCACGATGTCCCAGGAAGTGCGACGGGCTTTAAATGCCGATCGAGTGGCAGTTTACCGCTTCGATTCCGCATCAGAATTTAAGGACGGCGAATTCGTTGCCGAAGATGTTTTGCCAAATTTTGTGTCAGCAATGGCAGTCAAAGTGGACGATCGCTGCTTTGGAGAAAACTACGCCAATCTCTATTCTCAGGGGCGAGTTCACGCCATGTCTGACATCAGACAGGCCGGACTGCAAGATTGCTTTCACAAAGTCTTGGAGCAATTTCAGATCAAAGCTACTTTAGTTGCACCGATTATGAAAGGCAACGACCTTTGGGGGTTGCTGTGCGTACACCAATGTTCGGCTCCCCGCAACTGGGAATCTTCCGAAATTAAGTTTGCTACCCAAATTGCCGCTCAGCTCAGTATCGCCATAGAACAAGCAGATTTGCTCGCTCAAACTCAGCAGCAAGCAGTTGAATTGCAGCGGGTAGCAGAGCAGGAGCGAATACTGTTTGAGGTAGTTGCTAAGATTCGACAATCTCTCGATTTAAATACAATTTTTCGTACTACAACTACAGAATTGCGACGGGTATTAAAGGCCGATAGAGTTGGCATTTATCGCTTCGATCCTAGTTTAAATTTTAATGAAGGCGAATTTATTACCGAAGATGTTTTGCCTGGTTTTTCTTCGGCAATGAATGTAAAAGTTCGCGATCATTTTTTTAGCGAAAAATATGCCAAAAAATATAGTCAGGGACAGATACAAGTGCTACAAGATATCGAAAATTCTGGACTTTCAGACTGCCATGTTGCTCTTTTAGCTCAATTTCAAATTAGAGCTCAGGTGATTATGCCGCTGATGAATGGCAGCGAACTTTGGGGTTTGCTGTGCGTGCACCAGTGCAGCGGTTTGCGCCATTGGAACACTTCGGAAATTCAGTTTGCTACGCAAGTTGGAATTCAGTTGAGTGTAGGATTAGAACAAGCAGATTTGTTGGCTAAAACGCGGCAGCAATCAGTTGATTTGCAGTGGGCATCCGAGCAACAGCGGATACTGTTTGAAGTGGTGGCTAAGATTCGAGAATCTCTCGATATCAACGCGATTTTTAAGACTGCTACTCAAGAAGTTTGTCAGTTTATGCAAGTCGATAGAATAGCGGTTTATCGCTTAAATCCTGATTTTAGCGGTCAATATATTGCCGAGTTTGTAAAAAATGGCTGGATGAAATGGGTAGGGGAAGGTATCAATACGGCTTGGCAAGATACTTATTTGCAGTCAAACCAAGGCGGCAAGTATCTGAATAATGAAACTATAGCCGTTGACGATATCTATCAAGCTTGTCACTCCGAGTGTAATGTCCGTATTTTAGAGCAATTTCAGGTGAAGGCTTATGCGATCGCGCCGATTTTTGTAGGACAAGAACTTTGGGGTTTATTGACAGCCTATCAACATTCTGGGCCCCGCTGTTGGGAAAGTTCAGAAGTTAACTTTTTAGCTCAGATTGCCAATCAGTTAGGCGTAGCTATCCAACAAGCCGATTTGCTCGCTCAAACCCGACGCCAAGCAGAACAAATCGCTCAAAGTTTAAAGGATTTGCAGCAGACTCAAGCTCAATTGATTCAAACTGAAAAAATGTCTGGTTTGGGGCAACTGGTAGCCGGGATTGCTCACGAAATTAACAATCCGGTTAATTTTATTTACGGCAATCTCAATCACGCTAGTGAATATACTGCTAGCTTACTGAGCTTGCTGGAACTTTACCAGCAGCAATATCCAGATTATAGTCCTGAAATAGACAAATTGAGTGAAGATATTGACTTGGAATTTCTGCTAGAAGATTTGCCAAAATTGCTATTGTCAATGAAGGTGGGAGCCGATCGCATCCGTCAAATAGTTCTGTCTTTAAGGAATTTCTCTCGTCTTGACGAAAGTCAAATGAAGGCGGTTGATATTCACGAGGGCATTGACAGCACGCTGTTAATTTTACAGCACAGGCTGAAATCTAATGCGGACAGTTCAAACATTGTGCTAGTGAAAGAATACGGCATTTTGCCTCGAGTTGAGTGTTATGCGGGACAGTTGAATCAGGTATTCATGAATGTAATTGGGAATGCGATCGATGCTTTGGAATCGCACAAGTTGCGCGCTGGTCAATCTGTAGCTCCTCAAATTAAAATCTCGACTGCTGTCGGTCAACTTAATGGTACTATTCCTAGCGCGCTGATTCGGATTTCTGATAACGGTACGGGAATTTCGGAATCTATGAGACAACGCATATTTGACCCTTTTTTCACGACTAAGGCAGTGGGAAAAGGTACTGGATTGGGACTGTCAATTAGTTACCAAATTGTGGTAGAGAAACACGGCGGTGTTTTAAAATGCAATTCGGAATTGGGGAAAGGTACTGAGTTTGCGATCGAGATTCCGCTTCGACAGCAGTCATTAGTCATTAGTCATTAGTCATTAGTCATTATTGTTGTAAAATCCAGCAAACAGTCAACACTCAACAATCACGCAGGGTGCAGCCGGAATTGATATAATTCATCTGGGTGCATCTGTGTTTATCTGCCCTCATCTGCGGTAAAAAAAAGAGAATTTATGAACCGCCCCGGACAAGGGATGCACGCTGATTCACGCAGATGCAGAGAAGAGATATATGATATCCAATCCGTTAGCATTGAAATAGTAAATTCGAGTTCACTGTTCACGGCGTTGACTGTTAACGGCGTTGACTGTCAACCGTCAACAGTCAACATCATGTATGAGTGTTACCAAAAATGATATGAATAATTCCGATGCTAAAAGATTTGGAATCAGGCTCGATCGTGCGTATGCGATCGCATAGCCCGGTTGCGGCATCGCGGATGACAGTTGCCTAAGTCCTGGTACAAAAAGATGCCTATTTAATTGACTTTCATAGATTAGTTTCCCTCTTTTGTAGTTCTTGTTGGAGAGTATTCTTGACACGATCGTACTCATCCTCGATTTCAGCCAATAGGGTTGAGGCTCGATCTAGTTCACCAGAGGTACTCATAACTTCTAACCTGCTACAAAGCTCGGCGAGAGGAGCTGCGCTTAGATTTGCACTACTGCCTTTGAGGGTATGAGCCACTCGCTTTAGGGTTTGAGTATCCGCTTGAGCGATCGCTAATTTCATAGCTTGTAGCAACTTTAGAGATTCCTCAAAGTAGCAATTCGCCAGCAAGCTCAAAATCTGGCTTGAATCTTGATCGATGCTGCTACAGAAGGCTTGCAGTTCTGTGAGGTTAACCGCTGGCATCTCAATTTCTGGCTTGTTGCTATCTGATTCCTCCTTTTGGGCCTCCTGCTGCGGTTCCGGGCTGGGTGGACACTGACTCAGCGCTTGGTGAAGAACCTCTACTCGAATTGGTTTACTGATATAGTCATTCATGCCAGCATCAAGACAAACCTGGCGATCGCCCTGCATGGCATTCGCCGTCATGGCAATAATCCTGGGACGAGTATGAGCCGGCCACTCCTGGCAAATACGACGGGTGGCTTCTAGTCCATCCATCTCTGGCATTTGTACATCCATCAGCACGACATCATAAGGCTGGCGATTCAGGGCTTCCAAAACTTCCAATCCATTGGCCGCAACATCGGCCCGGTATCCCAAACGCTCTAACAGCAGCAGTGCCACCTTCTGATTTACCAGATGATCTTCTGCTAAAAGAATTCGCAGTGGGAGTCTCTGGGCCAGTTTCATATCATCCTGAACAGATATAGGAAGTTGTTGTTGAACTTTTTTCGGTTGAGCTTGTAGCACATGGATCAGTATTTGATAGAGCTGGGATTGTTTGATAGGTTTGCTTAAAAAAGCGGCAAAGTGGGTGGAAAGCGCTGAAGAACTCGCTTCTGGGTAGCCCATTGAAGTCAGCAACACTAGGGGTAAACGGTGGCACTTAGGATGCTGGTGGATGGCTGAGGCGAGTGTGAGACCGTCGATTTGTGGCATTTGCATATCTAAAATAGCCACATCAAAGGTTTCTCCACTCTCAAGCCAGTTGAGCGCTTCGACAGCCGATTGGGCAGCTAGACTCTGCATCCCCCAAGTCTCTGCTTGCAACGTCAGAATTTGTCGGTTAGTGGGCTGGTCATCCACGATTAATAAACGCTTGCCAGATAGTTCTGGTACCATTTCCATCGGTTCCGCTAACTCAGTAGCCACAGAGGATGCCACAATCGTGAAGTAGAACGTAGAACCCATTGTGACTCGATTAAGGTTAGTGGCTTGCCATTTTTGTGAAGGGGTTCCTCCGATGTTGCCTCGGCTTTCAACCCAGATCGTGCCGTTCATAGTTTCACTAAGTCGCTTACTAATCGCCAAACCTAAACCAGTCCCTCCATACTGCCGAGTCGTCGAAGCATCTACTTGACTAAAAGACTTGAACAGTCGATCGAGCCGATTGGCTGGAATACCAATGCCTGTATCTTGAATGGCAAACTGGATTTCATACAAGCTTTCTGACAAGTTTCCTGGCTCAGAAATTGTTTTGTCAGAATCAACTAGAGAGGCTTCTACGGAAATGGTAACTTCCCCAGTTTCAGTAAACTTAATCGCATTGTTGAGCAAGTTAACTAGAATCTGACGCAGACGGGTGACATCACCCAAAATCAACTTAGGAGTCTGGGGCTGGATGAAGTAGCCCAACTCAATATCCTTCTCATCTGCTTTAACTGCAAGTTGGTCGATCGCACCTTCTATGCAATCTCTCAAGCTCAAGGGATGCTTTTCTAGCTCCAGTTTGCCCGACTCAATTTTGGAGAAGTCCAGGATGTCGTTGATGATACTCAGAAGCGTATCCCCACTATTGCGAATCGTCTCGATAAAGTCTCGCTGTTGAGCCTTGAGTTCTGTATCCAGCAGTAGTCCCGTCATACCAATAACCGCATTCATGGGAGTGCGAATTTCATGGCTCATCATCGCCAGAAACTCACTTTTGGCTCGGTTCGCAGCTTCTGCTTCCCGTCTAGTTTGCTCCAGGGCAAAGTTTTTGAGAGTTAATTCTTCTCGTTGTCGAGTTTCTTGCTCTAGTAATTGGGCTTGAGCTAGGGCAATTCCTACTTGAGCCGCGACTGATTCTAGCAACTCGATTTGATCGGTAGTCCAATGACGGTAGCGATCGCACTGGTGCAAACAAATGGCACCATTCGGTTCTCCTTGGTAAGAGGTTCGCACTGCTAATGTCGATCTCAATTTGAGACTGGTACAACTTGAATGAGCACAGGTGAGCAATGATTCGCAGTAGACATCCGGGGAGGCGATCGCTTCATCTTGAGCCATCAACCGTTTTGTATAAGCAGGACTGGCCACCAGAATGTCATGCTCCCCGCTGGGGGCACATCCCACTGCTAGATACTCTGCAACGACAGGAAACTGAGGCAGTGGATTGTCCTGGTATGTGCTAATTAAACAGCGACTCACCCCAAAAGTTTGCCCAATCTGAATAGCAGCCGTTGCAAATATCTGCTCAGCATTAAGGCTTTGACGAATTTCTTGGGTAATTTGCTTCAGCAGTAGGGCTTTTTGCAACTGTCGTTGTAGTGCTTCTTCTGCCTGCTTGCGATCGCTAATATCCTTCATGAAGCAATGATGTCCAACAAACACATTTTGCTCGTCATAAGCAGAGACCATCACCACTTGTTTATAGAAGCTAGAGCCATTTTTTCGCATTCCCCTAGCTTCGGCTTCGACTCTGCCCTCTCTCAACATTTGCTCATAAGCAGCCCCCATCTTCTCAACATCTTCAGGATGAACGGTTCTTTGCCACTCCATCCCTAGCATTTCCTCGGGCTGATATCCACAGATGGCAGCATAAGTAACATTGACAGAGATATAGCGTCCTTGAGGGTTCAGCCGAGAAATCCCTGCCACGGCATTTTCTAGCGCCGCACTCATTTGTTGCAGTTCCGCTTCGGCTCGTTTGCGATCGCTAATTTCAATTAGAATGCAACCCACTGCTATAGGATGGTCTGCATCCTTGAAAATGGGAAAGTGAGAAACGAGCCAGTAGCGCTGGGCACCTGTTCGACTGGTTACTTCTGTGCTAATTTCCAAGTTTATGGAAGGTTTTCCTGTCGTTAAAACCTGTTGTAACAGTGCATTTACACCAGGAGCAAATTGCCCCAATATCTCATCGGTTGTCTTACCTAAGTGAGCCTCCACAGAGAGGCCATTAATTTCAGCTAGTGCCTCATTGATTTGTAAAAATCGAAACTGCCGATCGTATATACACAGCCCCACCCCTGCTAGGGAAGCTCCTTTAAAGAAAGCATTCAATAATTGCTCTCTGGCTTGAATTTCCTGCTCTAACTGTTTGCGGTTCGTAATATCGCTTTGAGAACCAGTCATGCGGACAACTCTGCCCGCTTCATCCGAAAGCGCTTGCCCTCGAGCCAAAATCCATTTGTAGCTCCCATCCTTGCAAAGCACTCGATGTTCTGTAATATAAAAGGGAGTTTGGCGCTGAAAGTGATCTTGAATTGCTTGCATCACCCATCCGATATCGTCGGGATGAACTCGCTTGCTCCATTCCTCTAATTGATTGGGAATTTCATGATCCTCGTAGCCCAACATCTCTTTCCAGCGAGCCGAGAAGAATACTTCATTGGTGTTGACGTTCCAATCCCATACCCCATCATTACTACCGCGTAGGGCGAGTTCCCACCGCTCTTCACTCGCTTGCAGAGCGACTTCTGCCTGATGCCGTTCAATTTCACTACCAATCCATTGAGCCATCAGCTTCAATAATTCCACATGGGCAGATTTAAAGCTGTCTGCACGGGGAGATTTACTAGAAAAGCTGAGGGTACTGTAGACTTTGCCTGCAACTAACACTCGTGTTCCAATATAAGCTTCTATGCCAAGGGCAAGATAGGCAGGATGGTAATGCCATTTGGAGATTCCTATATGTTCGATGTTTAGGGGTTCATTTGTGTCTAAAGCTTCACAGCACAAAGTTTCCTTAATATCAAAGACATCACCTGGTTTCAGGACTTGATCGGGCGATCGCGCCACCATCACCTCATAAGTATTATCTTGCACACGAGCCAAGATGCCACTTTCTAGCCCAAAATTCTGACATCCCATCTCAATCAACGCTTGGATGCGCTGCTCAAAATTGAGATTTTGGGTAGCAGTGACTTCATATAAAGCTCGTATCGCCGCCTCTCTTGTTCTTAGTTCAGCTTCGGCTTGTTTACGTCTCTTAATTTCAGCTTTCAGGGAGAGATTGATTTTGGATAATGTTTGTGTTCGTTCTTGAACCCGCTGTTCTAATGTAGCGTTGGCGTGTTTAATCTCCCTAAATTTTTGATTAAGCACGATTCCCATCAATTGAAAATTTCTAGCAAGCTCATTGATTTCTGTAACAGAGCTATGTTTCCATTCAAATGTTTCTTCTGAAAGCTTGTTGGGTAAGTCAGTAGTCGCAATAGCTAAATAGGATAATGGCTTTACCAGTCGTTCGCTTACCAGCGTGGCAAACAAAAATGCCAACATTGTGATGACGAGTAGAATGCTAAAGTCAGCCTTGTAACGATTTTGTAATTTTTTGACATAGGGAGCGGCTGGAATTTCTAAGCGTACTCTCCAGTCCAGCTCGGAGCTAATTGTAAATTCCTCTATATACAGAGAGTTTTTCCAACGGATCATCGGATTGTTGCCATTGCTAGGAAGCCACTGCTGCAAGGTTCCCTCTAAGGTGCGAGTGCTGCCGTTCTTTGACTCCTCAAGACTGGTCCAAAGCTTTTGGTCGGATTGATTACTCGCAATGACTTTGTTGTTTTGATCTAGCAATGTAATGCGAACTTTCTGATTGTTTATCTGGAAAATGTAGAGAGATTTTATCTTGCTCAATCCTAATGAACCGTGGATCACTCCAATAAAACGACCTTGAACTTGCAGGGGAACATTTAATCCTACATGAGGTTCATCCATTAATAAATCTTTGTGGATAGAAGTCATCCAAGGTCTCGATCGCTCTTGAGCCAGGGTAATCAGATATTTATGTTCTCTGCTTTCTTCGAGCAACCGCCGACGGGGTGGATTAAAAGGAGAAGAAGCCGCTAAAATTGTTCCCGATTCATCGGCAGCATAAATTTTGTCGAAATCTGGCAACAACTGCTCGATCAGGCTAATTTGTTGTTGTAGCTGTTCGGATGATTGAATCCCTGTATTAGCAGCAGTGGTGGCTTCAGGTATGAGCGATTCTTCAGCTAATGTATTCAAAGCTAAGAGATGTCGCTGATGCCATCTAGATATGGCGCTAGTGATAGTTTTGGCGTTGGTTTGTAACTCCGTTTGCACCGTGGTTTGGATTTGACTAACAAAGTACCTACCATCAAAAACTAATAGTATCACTCCTGGAATAAATACAAAAGCTACCAACAAATGAAAAATTGTTTGTTGTAAAGAAAGGGCGATATATTTTGAAGCACTAATCCACCGATAAATCGGCGCATAGGAAATGATTAAACTGGCAACTAAGGCATTGAAAATGCCGTTTACTGCTTGTTTGCACATAACGAGGATAGCCTGATTCGCATCCATCTGCATCATTTGACCGTAGAAAAGCCAAACGAGGGGCATTCCAATTAAGAACCAGTAAATCCCATCGAATAAAAGGATATTTGGCTGTTTGCACTTTTTGCAAAAAACCCCTACAAACAGAGTCTCCATTACCAAAATAATCGTGGCGTATGGATGATGCCAAAGGATATAAGTATAGCTGCCTGCAATTAGACCAGCCAAGCCTCCCCAGCCCCAGCCGAAGTAATAAGTAATAATTAGTATGGGAATACTGCCAAAGAGGAAATCAACCCCAAAGAAAAGAGACAAATTGCAATGGTTGCCCAGAAAACCGGCAGCAGTGAGAAGGGCGATCGCACCAAACCATCTTTGATCACGCACTCAGATCGACCCTCCCATAAACTTCTAGAATTGCTACTTGCTGAATATGAACTGATTCTGATAAAAAATCTTCGTAGAGGCACTCTCGTTATTTCCCTGACAGTTTCCATGAAGGTCGCAGAACCGCTTATTTAGGCTTTAAGACTAAAATCAAGGCTTACTCATGTAGGAGTTGAGTTCTCGATCGACTTTTTTTAATATGGTTCACGAACCAATCTATAGCAATCCTAAATGATTCGTGTAATTCTTGTAGGGGCAAACCCCCCGTGGTTGCCCCGCCTTGGTTGGGGTAGGCACGGGGAGTAGGGGTAGCACTACCCCTACATATTTTTACAAATGATTTAGGATTGCTATAGCAATTGTTCATTAAGCTTAATGACTAACGAAAGGCTCGATCCTTTGATTTTCAGCTCTTGTTTAACTTCACTCAGTGCTTTAATAAATTTGGTATGCGCCGCTGCATTGGTAGATGCAACTGGGCATTTGTATCTTTTCCTAAGATTTTCTTGAAACCAGATTTTTTGTGCTATATACAAGTTTAAAAAATCTACAATACCTTTTATTTCTTCCTTGCCACGGTTTGCCAACATGGCATTCACTAAGGTATTGAGTTGCTCAATCAATTGTTTATGGTGGTGGCCAATTTTTGGAATAACAATTATTAAGCAATCCTTCCAAATGACGAGAGGCATAGTTTTTACCCTGATGATTTAACGGGTGAATTCATTGACTGTATGAATCTTGGTGCAAAAAGTATTACGACCTTTGTCTTTGGCTTGATAAAGTGCTGCATCGGCAGCAGCAATTAAAGTTTCAGGCCGACTCTCTTGGGTAGGAATCACGCTGGTAATACCGAAGCTGAGCGTAATGCAATGATGCGGAGAACTCTTATGGACTATTGCTAAAGCTTGGATGCGCTCCTGCATTTGCTTAACGATTTGGACGGCTCCCTCAAGCTCGGTGTCAGATAAAATCACTACAAATTCTTCACCTCCATAACGTGCTACTAAATCTCCAGCTCGATTAATACTGCGATTGAGAGTTGCCGCAACTTGCTTTAAACATAGATCCCCTGCTTGGTGTCCATAAGTATCGTTGTAAGGCTTGAACAAATCTATATCACACAAAATCAGTGACAAAGGAGTTTGCTGCCTCGTCATGCGTCGCCACTCCTCCTCTAGCTGTTGGTCAAACTGACGGCGATTGGCAATCTGAGTCAAACCGTCAATTGACGCTAGGTATTTTAATTGTCGATTGGCGGCTTCTAGCTGTTTGTAAAGTAGGGTTTGTTGCTGTTGCAAATGGAATTGCTGAATCAACCGTCGTACTCTCTGTCGCAGAACAGCCCAGTGAATGGGCTTAGTGATATAGTCAGCCGCTCCCGCTGCAAACGCTCGATCGACAGATTCTTTGTCTTCTAAGCTAGTAATCATCAAAATAGGTGGGCGATCGCTCTCAGGCACTTCAGATAATTTTTGACAACAAGCAAAACCATCCATAGTAGGCATCACTGCATCTAGCAGGATCAAGTCTGGATGTACTTCCTCATAAGCTGCTAGCCCTGTCAACCCATCCGTAGCTTCGGCCACTCGGTATTTTTCCTTCTGTAAATACAGTCGAAGTTGTAAACGCATCAAGGCATCGTCATCCACAATCAGAATTAGAGAGGACGGTTCCGTAGATGGGTTAGTTGAAATGGCTGACTCTTCTAATGATTGATACATACGTCATGGTGTATCTCAAGCTTTGGAAACATTCTAGCCTAGCATATTTTGAGCTTGGGATGGAAAGTGAAAAATTGACCAATATGTCATAAATTATACACCAGCTAAGCGACCGCAACAAAATTATAGGGAGTGTCGGGTTTGTTAAACTAACAGCCACAGTCTACTTAAAATTTATCGCTTTTTTTGGGGATATAAAGTCTGGTAACTTGCGCTAATTTTTGTAAATATGTAATTATTTTTGGGGCGTTAAACAGTTTTTACAACGCCGAGCGAGCTTTGACGAACGATCGCCTGTTATCCCGCGATCGCTCGTGGGATAATATGCTATATTTCTCAACTTAATTCAGCCTTTTTCGGGTGCATCAAATTCCTCCGTCCCACGAGCGATCGTCCGAGCTATTTTTGGGGAATACATCTGATGGTCACACGATCCCGTATAGATTCGCCCTTGGTTGAGCGTTTGTTCGCACCAGGCAGCTCTGACTGCAAAAAGGCGTAAGCTTTGTTAAGAAACATTTATAGCGTTTTGCGCGCTCTCGGATAGGTTGTTTCTCTGCTTTCTCCCAATAATCGCCCCAAATAGTGTCTAAACTCCTGTCTTTGGGCTTGAGTAGGAAACACATCGTCAAAGCGTTGACACTATCTTTCAAAGCATGGGATCATGGATGTCCCAAGTGTTGATCTCATCAGATTCCATCAGGAAAGACACTAACCTCAAAAGTTGACTCTATATATCTTAGCTCTATTTCTCACTCTATTTTGGGCTAAAGTCCCACTATTAAAAATAGAAGCTATACTATAATCACTGGAAACAGTAAATTAACTTAATGGAGCTCACTGACTATGGAAGTAGCACTGCCTGATTTTTCTCAAAGCTTTCAAAAAACGAAAGAAGTTTGGACTGAGCAAGTCGAAAAAGCAGTGAATTCTACTTCAGAAGCAACAGCACAAGCTAAATATTCTCTCTACGAAACTGCGTCTCAGGCAAAAGAAGCTCTTACTCAAACTACAAATTCTGCCGTTAATACTGTTAATCAAGTTACGAACAATGCTTTAGGTACTGTAGCGGATAAAACCGAAAAAGCGAGACTTTCTATATCGGAAGTTGCGAATCAAGCAGTTAGTCGCGTCAGTGAAAGTACCAACAAAGCTGTTAATGCTGTTTCTCAGTCCGCGGCAACTGCTAAAGAAACTATTAATCAAACTACTAACTCTGCGCTCAATACTCTGAATCAAAGCACTAGCCAAGCTGTAGAGAGTGTAAATCAAGCTACAGAAAAGGCTAAGGCTTCATTAGAAGATAGCCTTAACAAGGCGGGAAATATGAGCGATGCCGCTTCAGATGCCATCAAAAATGCTATCAATGGTACTGTTAAAGATTGGATTGACTCTCACCCTGTAGTCTTCTGGTTGGTGAGTCATCCGCTGATATTTTTAGCAGTGATACTGCTATTTGTATTCATTATATTGGGTCTTTTTCAGGCTTTAAGTAGATTTTTTGCTGGAGGATGGTTATTTGTTCTGCAAAGCCCTGGAAAATTTATGCAAGGGGTTTTGAGTGTCGGCTCTAAATCTGTAAGTAATGTCGGTGGAGTGGCTGTAAACTCATTAGTTTCACAGAATCCCGAATACAAAAATAATTCAGGTTTACAATTGAGGGGAGTTGCATCAAACAGTTTGGAGTCTCAAGAACGACTTGCTAATATTTTGACAAGGTTGGAGGCAATTCGAGAAGAGCAGAATCAGCTTTTACAAGAAGCGTCGGCTATTTTAGGCAACAAATTTAAGGCCGAGTGAGAAGGTGTGGGCCGATCGCAACTCGTGGTAAATTTAATACATCCAGGCTTTCCATCAAAGCCAGATCCATGAAGGCTTGTAGTCGATCGCTCAAAACGCCATGCCCGATTCCGAATTTTCCGATGATTTAAAATGGACGCCAGAAGCCAAGGCGAAGCTGAAAAATATTCCCTACTTTGTCCGGGGACAAGCTCGCGTCCGCATAGAACACTTGGCGCGCGAAGCCGAAACCCAAGTCGTCACCGTTGACTTAGTTGAGCAAGCTCGCATCGAGTTTGGGCAATAAGGGCTCGAAATGTACCCTAAAGCTTTAAACTATAAGTTGCCTGATTTTGATGTTCACAGAGCTACTGAGTCACCCGTGCGGAAAATAGTTATTGCTGGCAACTGGAAAATGTACAAAACTAGGACTGAATCCCTAGAATTTCTTCAAGGATTCATGTCCTGCCTGACGGAAACCCCAGAGGAACGGGAAGTCGTGCTTTGCGTTCCCTTCACTTCCTTGGCTGTCCTCTCGAAAAATTTGCACGGCAGCCGGATTAGACTCGGTGCTCAGAACGTTCACTGGCAAGAGTCTGGAGCTTTTACTGGGGAAATTTCCGGGCCAATGCTTAGTGAACTTGGTGTCCGTTATGTCATCATCGGCCACAGCGAGCGACGCCAATATTTTGGGGAAACTGACGAAACGGTGAATTTGCGGCTAAAAGCGGCTCAGAAATACGATTTAATTCCGATTCTGTGCGTTGGGGAAACCAAGCAGCAGCGAGATGCAGGCGAAACTGAAGCTCACATTTTTTCTCAGTTGGCAAAAGATTTGGTTGATGTTGACCAAAATAAGTTAGTCATTGCTTACGAGCCTATTTGGGCCATTGGCACTGGCGATACTTGCGAAGCTAAGGAAGCTAACCGAGTTATTGGTTTGATTCGCAGTAAATTGACTAATCCGGGCGTGCCAATTCAGTACGGCGGCTCTGTTAAACCGGAGAATATTGATGAAGTTATGGCGATGCCTGAGATTGACGGGGTTCTGGTAGGCGGTGCGAGTTTGGAAGCTGCTAGCTTCGATCGAATTGTCAATTATCAGTAATTAGGTAATTGCTAATTGCTAATTGGTAATTGTTAATTGGTAATTGGAACAAGGCAGCGGGAATTAAACAGCGATCGCCTACAATTGTGATGTGCCGTTCAGTGTTTCTCGGATCGGGAGAATTAACCTATGACTGCGATCGTTAAACCCAAACCCGCCTTAGACGAGTTCCTCAAACTTCCTGAAACTGAACCGGCCTCAGAATTTCTTGAGGGAGAAATCATTCAGAAGCCGATGCCTCAAGGTGAACACAGCGTACTTCAAGGTGAACTCTGCAAGACTATCAATCAAGTAGCGAAAACTCGGAAAATTGCCAATGCTTTTCCCGAGTTGCGCTGCACTTTTGGCAGCGCATCAATCGTGCCAGATGTAGCAGTATTCCGATGGGAAAGAATTCCTTTTTTGCCGTCGGGTAGAATTGCTAACCGCTTTGACATTAATCCTGACTGGTCGATAGAAATTCTGTCTCCAAACCAAAGCCAAACAAAAGTGCTGAGTAACTTACTCCACTGTTCGCGAAACGGCACTGAGTTGGGGTGGTTACTAGATCCAGAAGAAGAGAGTATTTTGGCAGTATTTCCAGGACAAAAAGTAGAACTGTACAAAGGTGCAGCTCGGTTGCCAATAATTGATAAAATTGAATTAGAATTGACAGTTGATACTGTTTTTAGCTGGTTGAGTTTTGGTTGAATTAAAAGTTGATAGTGTAGGTTGGGTTGAGGAACGAAACCCAACACTCTCAAGATGAAATTATTGTGAGACGGTTGTCCCGCCTGCCAAAAAGTATAATTTATGACAAATAACCCAGAAAAAATTACCATTAGAAATAAAGTTTTCGAGTGGGGAAAACGCACTTATTTAATGGGCGTTTTGAACGTAACCCCTGACAGTTTTAGTGACGGCGGAGATTTCAATACCATAGAATCTGCTTTGGCGCAAGCGGAAAACATGGTAAAATGTGGAGTTGATATTATTGATATTGGCGGTCAATCTACTCGGCCCGGTGCAGTGGAAATATCATTAGGAGATGAGATCGATCGCGTTATACCTGTAGTACAAATACTGCGACAAAAAGCCGATATTTTTGGCTCAGTTCCTATTTCGGTAGATACTACCAGAGCGCAGGTTGCAAAAGCTGCGGTTGAGGCGGGAGCGGATATAATTAACGATATTTCGGGAGCTACTTTTGATTCAGAAATGCTGTCAACGGTTGCTCAGTTAAAAGTGCCAATAATTTTGATGCACATTCGGGGTACTCCCCAGACGATGCAACAACTGACAGATTATCGGGATTTAATGGGGGAAATTGGGGAATTTTTCGAGAGTCGAATTGCGGCAGCAGTTGCGGCGGGGATTGACAAATCTCAAATAATTCTCGACCCTGGTATTGGCTTTGCCAAGACTTACAGTCAAAACTTAGAAATTCTGCGAGATTTGCGAAAATTCCGTGTTTTAAACTGTCCGATTTTAGTCGGAGTATCGCGAAAAAGCTTCATCGGTCACATTTTGAATCAGCCAGAAGCCAAACAAAGAGTTTGGGGGACAGCGGCGGCTTGTACAGGTGCGATCGCAAATTTGGCAGATATCTTGCGAGTTCACGATGTCAGAGAAATGCACGATGTTTGTCTGGTTGCCGACGCTATCTTCAGAAATCAGTCTTGAGAAGTGGGAGTATCAATAACTTTCATTTCCCCGCCCTCAGAATGAATCACATCGGGCATAGAACCCATCAGCTCGCCCAAAGCTTCCGTCATGCTCCTGGGGTCCATAAACAGAATTTTGGCATTGTCGCTTTCGCCCAATTTTTGTTGAGCATCCAAGTATTTTTCTGTTACTAAGTAATTCAAAACTTGCTTGCTATTGGGATGGGAGTCTAAAGCTTCAACTAAGAGCCTCATATACTCCTTAGTGCCGATCGCCTTATTGACCATTGCTTGCCACTCGCTCTTAGTGGCGCGCTCCAATTCCATAGCTTCTTGCACCCTTTTCGGAGGTGTAATGCTTTGAATTTCTACGCGAATTACTTTGACGCCCCAAGGTTGAGTAGCTTCGTCTAACTTCTTGAGTAACTTTTTATTCATGTCATCTCGGGAACCCAAGATGTCTTGCATTGGCAATCGACCAATTTCAGCGCGAAACGTGGTTAAAACTAAGTTGGCGATCGCATTTTCAATTTGATCGATTCCATAATAAGCTTTCTCTAAAGTCACAACCCGCCAATACACCACGGCATCGACTTCGAGAGCCACATTATCTCCCGTGATTGCTGACTGAGGTTTAATATCTAAAACTCTTTCACGGGTTGTGTCCACGCAGACGACTTTTTCGACCAGGGGACTGATAAAGTGGAATCCTGGCTTGAGGGTGCGCTTGTATTGACCCAAACGTTCCACTAAAGCTTCGTCGCCACCGCTGACTATTTTGACGCTTGAGTTAACAGCGTAGCCGAGGATGAGCGCAAAGAGCATGGTAAGAATAGACTGCCCCATTTCTATTTTCCTGCTAAGGTTGACTGAGAATCGATCGAAATTCTACTCTAATTTAACTCAAACTCGGCCCCGCAGTGCTAAAATATCTCGACTGTTAATAACTAACTATTTCATCGGGTGGGCCCCATCGGCTCCGACTCTTACGGCCCTAGTGAAACCCAGGATATCAACAACACGTTTCGACAAAAGACATGAAAAACGATCGAGAGTTTCCCTGGTTAAAACCTTTGAGGTGGATTGCCCCAAGCATTTTGGTGGGTGCAGGAATCTGGAGTGTCGCAGTGGCCGAACCGGCCGGGGCTGAGACAATCGCCCTGCAACTCTCGCAAAACTTGCAGTCGCAGAACTTGCAGCCCCCGCGCCGAGGCCCTGCTGTTCGGGAAGTTATGTCCTACGAGATGAAGGGAGACGAACTCAGGATTTGCAAGCAGGAAGGCAACTCCGAGAAAAAGTGCCAAGTTGTAGGTAAAGGCTACACCGTGGGTTTGAGAACTGCCAACGACCTTTACGGTCAAGGAAACGCTGTCAATGCCGAAGCTTTGTACCGACAACTAATCGCTCGCTATCCCAAAGAAGCGGATGCTTATTACAAGTTGGGAACTATGCTGTCGGGGCAAGGTAAAATGAGCGAGGCGATCGTTCTATTCCAAAAAGCAATTGAAGTCAACCCGAAGCACGCCAAAGCTCACAACGATTTAGGCGTGGCGATGGCAAGTCAGGGGCAGTTGCCCGAGGCAATTGTTCAGTGGAGACAAGCCGTTAAAATTAACGATCGATATCCCGATGCTTTAAACAATTTAGGAGTCGGTTTGTACCAGCAAGGAGACAAGGAAAACCAAGCGGAGGCGGTAGCCAGCCTCAAAAAAGCTAAGGAGTTATTTATCAAGCAAGGTAGAACTCAAGCTGCTAACAGAGTAGAGAAAATCTTGGAGGAAATTAATTCGCGATCCAGCGAATCCTAAACTCAACCGCCGATCGCCGATTGAAAGAAAAAACATCTTGGGCGATCGGCGTGAATCAGCGTTCAGCGGCGGTTAAACACCCCCAAAAACGAGAATCTAAAGCATTTCCTTCAAAACTTGTATAATCAAATCCCCATCCACCCGATCGCTCACAGCAGCCTCACCCAAGCGCACCGGCAGCACAAACCGCACCTTGCCATCCTGCACCTTCTTGTCCAGTTGCAAAGTATGCAAAATTTCCTCAACATCCACACCCGCCGGCAATTTGGCAGGTAAACCCGCTTTTTCAATTAAAGCAGACTGGCGGCGATCGCACTCAGCATCCCACATTCCCAACTCCACAGCCAATCGGCTTGACGCAGCCATGCCGATAGCCACTCCTTCCCCGTGATTGATCACCTTGTAATTGGTCAAACTTTCCACAGCATGACCAATGGTGTGCCCGTAATTCAAAATCGCCCGCAAACCCGATTCCTTCTCATCTTTGCTAACCACCTCAGCCTTAGCTTGGCAAGACCTGCTCAAAATTTCAGCCAACAAATCCGCCTTCACATAGCGCATTTGATCCAAACGCTTGCAATTCTCCAACTTCCCGAAAAGTTCAGCATCCCAAATCACCCCGTACTTGATGACTTCCGCCATCGCCGAACGAAACTCCCTCGCCGGCAGAGTTTTGAGTACATCCGGGTCAATCAAAACCAAACGTGGCTGGTGAAAAGCCCCGATTAAATTCTTCCCTAAAGGATGATTTACCCCCGTTTTGCCGCCAATAGAAGCATCAACCATCGCCAGCAGCGAAGTCGGAACCTGCACGACATTAATTCCCCGCAGCCAAGTCGCGGCCGCAAAACCCGTCATATCGCCAACCACCCCGCCGCCCAAAGCCACCATTGTCGAGGAACGTTCTAAACGGTTTGCCAAAGCCGCACCGTAAATCTTCTGCACCGAATTTAAAGTTTTGTACTGTTCTCCCGGTGGTAAAATGCAGCTACTGACTTCCAAACCGGCTGATTCGAGGGCTGCGGTTGCTCTTTCGCCGTACTGCCGAAAAATCGACTGATTCGACACCAGCAGAACTTTTTTGCCCAAACTTAGATCGCCCATCAGACTGCCGAGTTGGTCTAAACCGCCCGATCGCACGCAAACATTGTAAGATTGTGGCCCCAAGTCAACTTTAATTATGGATTGCATATTTATCTAATTTAGATATTAGATTTTAGATTATCAGAAAATTGGGTTGAAAACCCCGTCACTTCGACGGATTAATGTCGATATAGTGTCGCTCTAGTATGGCATACTAGAAATAGCACAGGCTGAAAAACCGCTATCACAAGACAATATAAATCTGGGGTGTCCCCACTTGACAGGATAGGAAGTAGTAATGCGTAGTGGATGGCGATAACCACGATAAACAGAGCTAGGGTAGCCAATGAGCACCCGTTAAAGGGCAAAATCAAATACTTGATATTCAAGTTGTACCGTAGGGCATACGGAAACAAGGGGAGCAATCCTCTAAAGCTTGCGGAGATAAGCCCGCTGGGACTCCTCTAAATTAGACTCGAAACTTAGTTCTATTGACCGGGTTTTTGGTTTAAGTAGTGCCGAAAGGATAGAGAGTTTTAAGGTGTATCAGTGAACCAAGAATCCCCACCCATTAAGGCTGGGGAGTGTCAAATGTCTTTTTATTGATTGTTGTGGAGAAATTGCAATGACTCTTAGCGGAGCAATAACTTATTTTGGGATTTTTGGCGGCATGATTGGCTTGGCGACAGTGCTGATGTTTGGTCTGCGGGCTGTCAAACTCATCTAATTTGCTACTTTAGATACTGTTACCAGAGGTTTAAAACCTCTGGTAACAGTATCGTTTGGGCGAAGTATTTGCGCGAAAAATCTCTAGTTTTATCTGTAGATCGATCTGGCAAGTGCTTGATTTCATAAAACTTTTGGGTTGAACGATCGTGCTTATTCTAATTGACGAGCATCTTCAGCAGGTGGATGCCAACCACCTTCTACCCAAAACCTGCGCGATCGCCGAATCGAATCCTCTTGATCATAACGTTCATCATTAAGGTCAAGCCGATTGCAAGTTGCTCGACCTATGGGAGTTTTAGGGACAATATTTAGACCATCTGCAGTCCAGATAAAATGTTCTGACCACTGCTGCTGACGAGGATTAAATAATAAACATTCTTGCTGAGTTTCCTGGTCAATTCCGTTGGTAAAATTGTAGTGGCGTTCGTTGGAGCGACGGCAAGCTAATGCTAAATTTTCACTGTCATCAGATCCGCCGATAGATTTGGGCATGAGATGATCTATGGTAAAGCGCTCTGGGCTTAGATATTCGGGAGAGTGGCAGTATTCGCAGAGATATCTAGCTCGTTGTCGTATAAATTGTCGAGTGCGATCGGACACCATTTAGCTTGAGTGGAAAGTTGGGCGTTAATCAAGGTAAAAATTCGGGAGAGTTCCATGATGCCAGCTAATTCTGGAATTTCATCGACAGCTAACAAATCTAGTCTTTTTCTCTCTAGCAGTTCTTCCATGCGAGATTGGAGATCGTCGGTAAATCTGAATAAGTAAATATTCCCAAATTCTACCATTTTGATGCCTTGGGGCATCAAAGAAGAAGGTTTTACCATTAATTGAGTATTCATAGGGATCGAAGCTCTCAGATACTCTTGAAATATTGTAGCTTATCCGTTGTTAAGTGGATTTAATGAAGGAGCGATCGCACTTGTTATAAAATTCGATCGCTCCTGATTAATTAAAACATTCAATCTCATTGAGTCGATCGCACTTGTGGCAATTTCTCAGCCCCTGTCGTATCAAAAACGATCGCGTGTTTAGTAGTCGGCAACAACCGCCGTAAAATCTGTATGTATCCCTCCGCATCGCCCCGGCGGTGGAACCGAGCAACCACCAATCGCTGCATATTTGGTAATTGCCACACGATACACCAGGGATGAGTGTTTAATTTGGGCCTTGATGTTGGTATCATAGAATCATCTTTCCCCGCGTTTGCGGGGTTTGGTAGAGAATGCGATCGCCCTTAAGTTTTCGAGGCTAGGAGGGCGATCGTTTTCAGTGTACATAGATATCATATGTTGCATACGCATCAATGTCAAGTTAAAACATGGGATACGTTAGACTGCGGATTCGAGAACTAGCTGAGCAAAAGGGTTGGACACTAAAGCAAGTTGCCGATCGATCCGGAGTTAATTACAACACTGTCAGAAGCTACGTTCAGCGCGATGCTTTAAACACAGTCGATCTTTCTGCTGTCTACAAAATTGCCCGTGCTTTCGACGTGACGATGGAAGATTTGGTTGAGGTTTTGGAAGATTGAGGGCGCACCAATGAGGCGAGTTCGACTAAAGATTCGAGAGTTGTCAGAAGAAAAGACATTGATTTTGCAGTATAATGCAGTAGAGTTTTGCGCGTGACAAGCACAGTGAAGTCCGGTAAAAAAACATGGTTCATTCCATTGCAACACATTCACTAGAAGAGTTTCTCGCTCAACCAAATATTGAGTCTTCGCCCGCATGGGAATTGATTGCAGGGCGGGCAGTTCAAAAAACTATGCCAACTCTGTTTCACTCGCGACTGCAAAACAACTTGGTTAACTATATAAACGATCGTACCGATAGATTTGAAGCAGTCCCAGAATTGCGCTGCTTGGTACCTCCCCATTCACCAGTGCCAGATATCGCGATCGTAGCGTGCGATCGGCTTCCTGATGAAGACGGGCCGTTTGATGGAGCGCCAGATTGGTTGATTGAAATTCGATCGCCAAATCAAAGCACTTTAGATTTGCAGAATAAGATTCTCCTTTGCCTTAGCAATGGAACGCAATTAGCATGGTTAATAGATTTATCTCGCCAACAAGTTTGGGTATGGCAGGGCGATAACCTACCCCTAGTTTGTTCGGGAGCAGACATTTTACCAACTTTAAGTATTGTACCCGAGCTTACTGTTGATGCTGTGATGGCAATGACGCGGCGACCATAGGGGGTTTTTAACACTCAAACTCTGAATAATTGTCGCAGAATTTCGTCTGATGCGCCCTTTCCCCTAAAATAACTTCTACTCCCCCAATCCAAAATCTAAAATCTAAAATCGAAAATCGATATGTCTCATTCCACAGATATCGTCACCCTCGCCCGCTGGATGGCCGCCGATTTCAGCAACCAAGCCCAAGCCTTTGAAAACCCGCCCTTCTTCGCCCACATCCGCGTCTGCATGAGGCCTTTGCCGATCGAAGTTCTGGATGGGATCAGCTTGTATCTAGAACAAGCCTACGATATTGAACTGAATGTACCGTACCGAGTCCGAGTTGTGAAATTAGTCCCGGTGGGCGATCGAATCGACATCGAAAATTATGCCATAGAAAACGAAGAACAATTCTACGGCGCTGCCCGCGACCCGCAACGGCTGCAAGAAATCAAAAAAGAACAACTGACTCTACTTCCCGGCTGCACCTTTATTACGCAGTGGACGGGCAACAGCTTCAAAGGGTCTGTCGAACCCGGAAAAGGCTGCATGGTGGTCAGAAAGGGCAAAAAAACCTATCTAGACAGCGAATTCGAGATTGACCAAGACAAATTTATTAGCCACGATCGCGGGCGCGACCCAGAAACCGACGCCCACGTCTGGGGAGCCCAGGCTGGCCCCTTTGAATTCACCCGCCGGGCCAGTTTCGCCGACGAAATTCCGGGTTAATCCAAAAAAACAGAGTCCTTCCTGGGCGAACACGCGCTTATTAAAGGTTCAGAATGCACCAATACCTGGTACATTAACCCAGTATTGGCAAGCAAGATTCACCGTTGATTTATGAAAGTCCTGGTTATTGGTGGCGATGGCTATTGCGGTTGGGCAACCGCACTCTACCTTTCTAACAAAGGTTACGAAGTTGGCATCCTCGACAGCTTCGTGAGGCGGCACTGGGATCTGGAACTGTGCAGCGACACCCTCACTCCCATCGCACCGATTCAGCAAAGACTCCAGCGATGGCAAGATTTAACGGGCAAGTCGATCGACTTGTTCGTCGGTGACATCACCAACTACGATTTTCTCAGCAAAAGCATGAGAAAATTTGCACCAGAGGCGATCGTCCATTTTGGCGAACAGCGTTCGGCACCTTTCTCAATGATCGATCGCGAACACGCAGTCCTCACCCAAGTCAATAACGTCGTCGGGACACTCAACCTGCTGTACGCCATCCGCGAAGACTTCCCCGATTGTCACCTAGTGAAATTAGGGACAATGGGCGAATACGGCACGCCGAATATTGACATTGAAGAAGGCTACATCACGATCGAACACAACGGTCGCAAGGATACACTACCCTATCCCAAACAACCAGGCAGTTTCTACCACCTGTCAAAAGTCCACGACTCCCACAACATCCATTTTGCTTGCAAAATCTGGGGTTTAAGAGCCACCGACTTAAATCAGGGCGTAGTCTACGGCGTGCTCACAGATGAAACCGGCATGGACGAACTGTTGATCAACCGTTTGGACTACGACGGAGTATTCGGGACAGCATTGAACAGATTTTGCATCCAAGCTGCGATCGGTCATCCTTTGACCGTTTACGGCAGTGGCGGACAAACCCGCAGCTTCTTAGACATTCGGGATACCGTGCGGTGCGTGGAATTGGCTCTAGCCAACCCCGCCGAAGCCGGACAATTCCGCGTCTTCAACCAATTCACCGAACAATTCAGCGTCGGCGATTTAGCCTCCTTGGTGCAAAAAGCAGGCATGGCAATGGGATTAAAAGTAGAAATCAACAACATCGAAAATCCCAGAGTCGAGAAAGAAGAACATTATTTCAATGCCAAAAACACCAATTTGCTAGACCTCGGTTTGCAACCGCACTATCTCTCAGATTCCCTGCTCGATTCTCTGCTGAATTTTGCTACAAAATATCAGCACCGTGTCGATAAAAATCAGATTTTGCCGAAGGTTTCTTGGAAGTAAGTTCTGGCCTCTATCTGCGGGGAAAGAGCTTTTTAACGAACCGCGAAGGCGCGAAGGGCGCGAAGTAAGAGAAAAGAAGGGAAGAGAGGAGAAGGGTTCGCAAGTTCTGAAGGGAGTTTGCTGTATATTACGATAATCTATCTTTTTTATCTCTTTCTCTGTGTCCTCTGTGTCCTCTGCGGTTAATTAAAAAATTCCATTAGGTTTTTACTGCTGGCTTTTTGGGAATAAATGCTGTCTGTAGAAATTCGCACGATTATTCTGTTGCTTTTTGTTGTCCTGCCGGGATTTTCAGCGAGTGCAGTTCGTTCTTATTATTTAATACCGGAATGGGCGGCACTAACGGCGAGTAATCAAAATCACCGCCGAGTTAGAGAATCGCCGGCTGCTGGGGAAAGGGAAATATTAATTGCTAAAACTGCACAGGAAATTCACAGAATTAATTGCTTTGCCGAAGGTGTGGGATTGCTTTGAGGTGGGATAATTGGATCGAGCGGAATTCACGGAATTTGTATGTTGCCCCCAGAAAAATCTCGATCGTAATTAGTGGCAATGAATCTGCGAACCGAACCATACTTAAACCAGGCAAGTAAATGGCCGAAAACAGGTCGTCACATTCTGGCACAATTTGACGAAAATACCGTTGTAGTGTACCAAGCTTACCGTCCGGCGATCGGTCTTTTTGCAGCGGAACAAGGTTATTTCGGTGGGGAATTTAGTCTGAATCGCATGAGTTGGATTAAGCCCAATTTTCTATGGATGATGTATCGATCGGAATGGGGAACAAAACCCGGACAAGAAGTAATTCTGGCTATTTGGCTGAAGCGATCGGCTTTTGATGAAATTTTAGCATCCGCTGTCTATTCTAAGTTCGTTCCAGCCGTGTATGGCAGCGAAAAATTATGGCAACAAGCTGTTAAAAATTCGGCTGTACGGCTGCAATGGGACCCGGATTATCACCCAAGTGGAGCAAAACTGGAACGGCGGGCAATTCAACTGGGTTTGCGCGGCAGTGTTTTAGCCAGTTACGCGCGAGAATGGATTGTTAACATCGAGGATATTTCAGAATTCGTGCAGCAACAGCATCAATATAAAGGAGGCTATAGCTCGCAATTACTTACCCCCTGCGAGACATTGTATCCTGTTACCGACCCTGACATCTCCCAGAAACTACGATTATCGGTTTCCTAAACAATTTACTATGAAAATTGCTCTGTTCACTGAAACATTTCTGCCAAAAATAGATGGCATTGTGACGCGCCTGATTCACACTGTAGATCACTTGCAGCGCGCGGGCGAACAAGTTCTGATATTTTCTCCAGATTACGGGATTAAAGAATACAAAGGCGCCCGAGTTTACGGTGTGGAGGGCTTGCCTTTGCCGATGTACCCGGAATTGAAAATGGCACTTCCTTCTCCGGCTGTCGGTCGCCAATTAGAGCAGTTTAAACCGGATATTATTCATGTTGTCAATCCCGCTATTTTGGGATTGGGCGGTATATATTACGGGAAAAAGTTCAACATTCCAATTTTGGCTTCTTACCACACGCATTTGCCGAAATATTTGCACCATTACGGTTTTGGAGTCCTCGAACCTTTATTGTGGGAATTGCTCAAAGGTGCTCACAACCAAGCAGAACTGAATTTGTGTACTTCTACAGCAATGGTGGAAGAATTGAGAACCCACGGCATTGAGCGGGTAGATTTATGGCAGCGGGGCGTAGATACTGAAATGTTTGTCCCGGAATTGGCAAGTCGAGAAATGCGATCGCGCCTTTCTGAAAATAACCCAGACAGTCCCCTGCTGCTGTACGTCGGCCGCCTCGGTGCAGAAAAAGAAATCGAACGCATCAAACCAGTCCTCGCAGCAATTCCCGACGCCCGCCTCGCCTTAGTGGGAGACGGCCCGCATCGGCAAACCCTGGAACAATATTTTGCCGGTACACCCACCAATTTTGTCGGCTACCTCAAGGGGCAAGAACTCGCAACAGCTTACGCATCGGCCGACGCCTTCATTTTTCCCTCCCGCACCGAAACTCTGGGCTTAGTGCTCCTAGAAGCAATGGCTGCGGGGACGCCCGTAGTGGCGGCGCGCAGCGGCGGAATTCCCGATATTGTCACCGACGGTGTTAACGGATATTTATTTGACCCCGCCGATGAAGAAGGAGCACTCGCGGCCACCAAGCGTCTGTTTGCCAATCCCGAAGAACGGGAAACCTTGCGCCATAACGCTCGCCGAGAAGCTGAACGCTGGGGTTGGGCCGCGGCCGCCGCACAACTCCAGCGATACTATCAATCAGTGGTGTTTGCCCAGTCCATGCCCAGAGCTGCCTAAATGTCAGCATCTGTACCAGCTTTAAACCTCACCGACAGTTTAGCTTCGCTGTTCGATCGTCAGTTGGTAATGAGGATGGATGTTTTCAAAGACCGATCGAACTTTTTTGCTGCATAAATTACCGTCGCTATCCTGCTGTTGCGTTTACCATTAAACTATGAGTAAGCTCTGTAGGAATGCCTTGCGCGCTGCTTTCATAGCGCCCTTTACCTGACCGGATACGGTCGCCGAGTGCGCTAAAACAGTAACACCGCGCGCTGGGGCCGAGCACAGAACGTCAAATCTACATTGCACTGTCGATCGAACTAAAGCCTGTCACCTAATTTTCAGGCCTTCTGTTTTGCGAACTCCAGTTCAGCTTGAATTGACGAACCCTCATCAGTATCGAGGTTGGAAAAAAGATCGATCGAGCATACATAACAAGCAAACTGAAGTTGCGTGCGCCACTTTTGAACTCACGATTCATCAAAGCGACAAGCGAGTGCCGATGCGCTTGCAAACAAATTCAAGAGTTTGCACCGCCGCCGAATCTCGCGCAGATCGACCTGCGGTCAGTCTACCCCTCTGAGCAAGCAGTTAATCATGACATTCTCCAATACTGGTAGCGTTCTGGCTACACTGACTCAAGTCAATTTTATGGGGGCATTGACCTCCCGTGTTAAGAGCCTGCCAGTTCCTGAATTAGTGTGCCTGCTGGACTTTATCACGGCTGAATTTCAGCAATTTATCCGGGCGATGGACCTGATTAACAATGAAGCACTCGAAAGTCTCTTAGAGCAACTTTTAGATGCCTTCACTGTGAAAATTGGTCAAATTTTGCAAGCAGACCGGACAACAATTTTTTTGGTTGACTCCAACAAAAATCAACTGTGGCACAAAACAGTCGATCCACTTACGGGCGAAGATGTAGAAGTGCGATTGCCGATGGATGCAGGCATTTTAGGCTACGTAGCAACAACCGGAAAATCGATCAATGTCGCCGAAGCTCGATCGCACGAGTATTTTAATACCGAAGTAGACGAACCACCGGGCTACCACATCGAGACCATCCTCTGTATGCCGATTTTTAGCAGCAAGAGCCAACATGAACCCGTAGCGGTGGTCAGACTGTTAAATAAAGCTGGCGATGCCCCCTTTAGCGAGGAAGACGAACAGCAGTTCCAGGCTTTTGCAGATTCGATCGGGATTATTCTCGAAAGCTGTCAGTCTTTCTACGTCGTCGCCCGCAACCAGCGAGGGGTTGCCGCACTGTTGAGAGCCACCACTACTTTGGGTCAAAGTCTTGACTTGGAAACAACTTTGCGCTCTGTCATGGATCAAGCTCGCGACTTGATGCAGGCCGATCGCAGCACGCTATTTTTGTTAAATCGGGAAACCAACGAACTTTGGACAAAAGTCGCCAAGGCTGACGGCAAAACGATGGTTGATCTCCGCATTCCTGCTAATAAGGGAATTGCTGGCTACGTGGCTTCGACCGGTCAACCTCTAAATATTACAGATGCTTACGACGATCCCCGCTTTGACCCCTCTACAGACGGGCAAACGGGATACCGCACTCGGACTGTCTTGTGTATGCCGGTGCATAACGCTAAAGGTGAGCTGATCGGGGTGACTCAGCTAATTAATAAGAACCAAGGTAGTTTCACCCCTTCCGACGAAGAGTTTTTGCGAGCGTTTAATTCCCAAGCGGGAATGGCGCTGCAAAATTCTCAACTGTTTCAAAACGTGATGGTGGAAAAGCAGTATCAAAAAGATATGCTGCAAAGTCTTTCAGATGCAGTAATTTCCACCGATTTACAGGGGCGAGTTGTAACTATCAACGAAGCAGCCCTAGAATTGTTGGGCTGTCCGGTAAATCAAGCTAAAAGCAAACACAATCCCCAGATTTGGGAAGATAAACTGGTGAATCGCTATGTTTGGGAAGTTGTGCCGATCGAAAATTTGCAATTTCGACTCGAAGACAGTCTCAACCATGCTGCCAGACATTACGTTCCCGAACAAAGTTTAACGGTGGGACTGTTGGTAGAAAAAACGCTAAATTCCCAACAAAAAGAAGAAGAAGAACAAGAAGAAAGTTATATTTTGGCCGTGCCCGATCGCACTGACCCTAATTTATATTACGCTTGGGGCGAAAACAGCGCGTGGACTGAGGAAGTAGCGCTGGCAGAATTAGCTAATGCCCAATCTCTATTTGCGCTGCGAAATTCTGCCCTGTATCACCCTTATTGTCCGCTGCCCATCCCCGCCTCTCGAATTAAACTAATTGAACGTAGTTTGAATTTGACTGTCAACCCGCTGATCAATCCAGAGGGCGGCGTGCGCGGCGGTTTAGTGGTACTCGAAGACATCAGCCACGAAAAGCGGATGAAAAATACGATGTACCGCTACCTGACTCCTGGAGTCGTAGATAAAGTGATGGCCTTGGGTGAAGGCGCCCTGATGGTGGGCGAACGCAAAGAAGTGACTATTTTATTTTCCGACATTCGTGGCTACACCACGCTGACCGAAAATTTGGGAGCCTCCGATGTGGTATCCCTGCTGAACCAATATTTTGAGACGATGGTGGAGGCCGTTTTCCACTACGAAGGCACTTTAGACAAGTTTATCGGCGATGCTTTAATGGCCGTGTTCGGCGCGCCCCTGCCGCTGAATCCCCCGGAAAGCCACGGTTGGATGGCGGTGCAGTCGGCTTTAGATATGCGCCGGCGTTTGAAAGAGTTTAATGATTCTCGCCCCGGCGAAGATCCATTTCGCTTCGGAATTGGAATTAGTTCCGGAGAGGTGGTTTCGGGAAATATTGGTTCCCAAAAGCGCATGGATTACACGGTAATTGGGGATGCGGTGAATTTGAGTTCGCGATTGGAACAGCTTACAAAGGAGTACGGATGCGATATAATTTTGAGCGAATTTACATACAGTTTGTGTCGAGAAGGAATTTGGGTGCGAGAGTTAGACAAGGTGCGAGTTAAGGGCAAAAATCAGCCAGTGGGTATTTACGAGTTGCTGCAAAATAGTTCTGAACCCATGGATGGGGAAACCCTTCGGTTTTTGGAACTTTATAGTAACGGTAGGGATGCTTATATTGCTAGAAATTTTCAGAAAGCTATTAGTTATTTTGAAGCGGCTTTAGCAATGCGACCCAGCGATCGACCTGTGGAAGTTCACCTCGACCGATCCCTGAGCTATTTGGAAGTACCCCCGCCCGATGATTGGGACGGTGTGCATACGATGACAACTAAGTAGTAGATTATATTACATCCGACTGATAAAAAGTAAAAAGATTTGATAAAGTTGTGAGATATTCCTTATGACAGAGTTAACAAGTGTAAAAATGTGAAATCATAGGTTGGATACCATATTAAAGTTGAAAAAATATTTCCAGGCTAGCAATTAAATGAGTTATTTATCTGTTCCCAATGCCACAAAAGCCGATCGGATTCTGGTTGTAGATGACGCACCAGATAATGTTTTGTTGGTGCAGACAATCCTGGAAGAAGAAGGTTACGAAATTAGCACGGCAGAAAACGGCTTTTCGGCCTTGAGTCAAATTGACAAGTCACCCCCGGATTTGGTACTGCTAGACGTGATGATGCCGGGAATGGATGGTTACGAAGTCACTAAACGAATCCGAGAAAATAAGGAATTGCCCTTTATGCCGATTTTGCTGATCACTGCTCACGACAGTGCCAGCGTAGTGCAGGGATTGGACATGGGAGCAGACGATTTCATCCGCAAACCAGTGGAAATGGATGAACTGCTGGCGAGGGTTCGATCGCTCCTGCGGCTAAAACACAGCGTAGACGAGCGCAATTCGATCGCCCTCCAGCGCGAAGATTTTGTCTCCCGACTCGCTCACGACTTGCGAACACCCCTGGTAGCAGCCGATCGAATGCTAACTTTAATGCAGCAGGGAGCTTTGGGAGAAATTTCCCTTCCCATGCGCGAGGCTTTCGGGACGATGGTTCGCAGCAACAAAAACCTGATCGCGATGGTAAATATGTTGCTGGAAGTATATCGCTACGAAGCAGGCCGCAAATCCCTAAGTTTCGCGGCCGTGGACTTGCGCCAGCTTATTACTGAGGTAGCTGAAGAACTAGCTCCCCTAGCGGATGCTAAAGGTTTGTCGGTAAATTTAGACTTGACAGAAAGTGCAGAAAGTGCACCGATTGCGAAGTATCCGGGCGATCGTCTGGAGCTACACCGTTTGCTGACAAATTTAATCGGAAATGCAATTAAATTCACCGACAACGGCTCAATAGATGTCAGCTTAAAAGCTGCTAATTCCCCTGCTTATACTAGCTTCAAAAACCAACCGCTGGCATGGGTAATTATAGACATCAAAGACACCGGTGCCGGCATTTCTCCCACCGAACAAGCAAAGTTATTTGAAAGGTTTAGCTCGGGAACTCATAAGAAGTCCAGTACAGGTTTGGGACTACACCTCTGCCGCCAAATAGTCGAAGCTCACCGCGGGACGATCGAGGTAAAATCAGAGTTGGGCCAAGGCAGTTTGTTTACTATTCGCTTGCCTTGTTAGAGCGGTATAATTAACTCTAAGTTTGGGGTGCGAAAAGCGAACATTAGTACAGATAAACTGTAATTGTAGGTTGCAAAGTGTGTAGCTAATCGAATTATGGTTAATTTACCAGATGTCATATAATTACTTGGCAACCGAATTGATGGCAATATGTCTAACTGTCCAGTGTGCGGTGCTGAATACATAGAAGAAAAAGCAGAGTTTTGCTCGATTTGCGGCTGGGATTTGACTCCCTACCCGCAACGTGCTAAGCCTTCCAAAACTTATTTAAAAAAAGAACAAGTTAGATTGCAGTGGGCCAAACAAATGTGGGAATTGGCCCGCAATCAACAAAATTGGTTAGCTAAATTTGATGAGTTGCAGGGGGAAGTGCAGCAAGGTGCGATCGCCCGCACATACATTCAATCTCAGTTAGAAGGGGTTCTGTACCGCCTCGAGCAACTAAACCCCGAATTGATTGTCAGCACTCTACTGCGACTAGAAGACAAAATCGGCGCCATACCTGACTCAACTGCGGCTATCTCGGAAGTGGGGATGGACTACCGCCAACTGACAAAGCTATTAGAAACTGGAAAATGGCGCAAAGCTGATGAACACACTTGGGAAATCTTGCTGCAAATCGCTGTCAGAGAAGACGAAGGCTGGCTGAGTGCAGCCGATATTGACAGTTTTCCTCCTACAGACCTTCGCACGATCGACCAACTTTGGCAACAATACAGCAGCGGGCGGTTCGGGTTGAGCGTGCAGCAGCAGATTTGGGAAAGTACCGGGGCAAATTATACTGAATTTTGCGATCGAGTCGGCTGGCGAGTCAAGGAAAATTGGAAATATTACAGTGAGCTCTCCTTCAACGAAGATGCTCCCCCCGGACATCTCCCCGTCACCGCATGGAGACAGCGCGCCTGTTACGGTGCTGGTAAACTCACCGCAGCAGAAAACTTGGCCCGCATCGCTGCGAAACTGCCAACTGGCGATCGCTAATCATCCAAAATAAAAAATTCAAAATCGACATTAACTGCTATAATCAAAACGGTTTAGCAACTGGGGCTGTGGCTCAGATGGATAGAGCAAGCGCCTCCTGAAGAATCGGGCACCCTGCGAGGAAACTCTAGGAGTGAATGTGGTCAAATTTGGTGAAACCTAAAGAGTTTATGGGTTCCTATGACTCTAAGGCAATACCAAGCCAAGCCTGAGTTCAGGGCGATTAAACAATCGCCTATATGGAAATCAGGAAGGTTTAGAGACTAGACGGTCACCACCTAAAAGCTGCAAGCATATGGTGAAGGTATAGTCCAGAGAGTGGGGAAACTCACACAAATCTGAAGCGCTAGGTCGCCGGTTCGAACCCGGCCAGTCCCGTTAAAAATCAAGAAAAATTAACAGCAGGAGGGGAAAGCTTAAGTTTTGCCCCTCTTTTTTGCATATCCGCTAAGGAATTGGCTCCCAGATTTTATACCAACCGCCAAGGCGATTGGTATAAAATCTGAAAGCTAAAATCTAAAATCCCCCATTGAAGCCGCACCACAAGCGTAGAGTCAATCTAAAATCTAAAATCTAAAATCTAAAATCTAAAATCTAAAATCCTATGATCCGCCGACCCTTTTTTAATTTTTAATTTTTAATTCCTGTTAGTGGGCTATAGGTGCGGTATTTTTTGTTATGGTTCCTTTGTCAGTTACATAAAATTTTTATAGGTTTAGATGTGGTTAAGAATCAATTCAAACACGCAGCGTTACAAGCGTTTGAACACTTCACGCAGTTTTTGGTTCCTAGTAGGACTTTTGATGGCGTGTTGGTTGGGCTATCAGCAGGTTAAGAGCGAATTTCAGAGACCCCAAGCTTTGTTAGTTCTAGGTGGGGCTACTGAGCGAGAGGTGTTTGCCGCCAAATTTGCTCAGGATCACCCTGAATTGCCAATTTGGGTGTCGTCTGGGAGCAATCCTGAGTTCGCGGAATGGGTATTTTCAGAAGCGGGAATTGAGTCCGATCGCCTGCACTTAGACTACAGAGCGGTGGATACGGTAACAAATTTTACCACCCTGGTAGATGAATTGAAAGCTAGAGGGATTGAGAGCGTGTATCTGATCACTTCTGACGATCATATGCGGCGAGCTCAGATTATCGGCGAAATCGTACTCGGTAGTCGAGGCATTACCTTTAAGCCTGTGGCAGTTCCGTCTGGGCGAACCCCCGAACCGATGCAAAAAGCTGTTCGCGACGGCGCTAGGGCTATTCTTTGGCTGACAACCGGTTATACGGGTGCTAACTTCAGCCCAGCCAGAATGGAATAAACAAAGGAAAGCATTGAGCAAGTTTTAAATTTTTTCCATTCCCTCTGGTTTTAAAACTTGTCTCCTCTAGCGATTTAACGAAACGCGAAGACACTGATGACAAATGCGTAAAAGAAGAGAAGAGAAGAGAAGAGAAGGAGTAGTTTAAAATTAATAGATGAAATTCAAAAGCTAAAGTTAATGACCGAGCAAATTCTGCCGCAAGTTCTGGATAAAATTTTGAGTGACAGCAAAACGCCGGATGCTGTTTTTTCGGCTTTGGTGCCGGCTTTAGGCGAGGTGTTAAATTGCGATCGGGTCTTTCTCTACCTCCGCAATCCTGAAACGCAAAGAGGCAGAGTACCTTACTGCTGGCGTCGCAACTCGAACTTTCCAGAGATTGGCGACGCGGAATGGAAAAAAGAACCCGAATCTTTAGGGGAAGAAGACCCTTTGTTTGCAGCAGCTTTGCGAACTGAACCGTCGATTTTTGTTGAGGATGTTGAAACAGCGAATCCTGAAGTTGTCAACAAAGATTTTGAAGCCAAAGAGTTCGGACATCGAGCTTTGATCCACGCTCACCTTTGTGCTGACGGCTTATTGTGGGGGGTTTTGCAGCCTTGTATGTTCGATCGCCCCAGAGTTTGGACTGACTTCGATCGCCAAGTTATCGCAACAGTTACAGAAAAAATTTCCCCTTTAGCTGTCGCTTATGTCAGAGGCATCGTACAAGCGCAATAAAATAGGTTTGTAACGAGGAGTCTTCGTTCTCACTACAAACCTGTAACGATGTTTTTTATCTATCAAACCAGCTTTCTTCGTAAGTTATACAAAACATCCTCCAAGCAAATCAGCGCCCCAAATCGTGCATCGCATTGATCTCGATCGCACATCTTTGAGTCAACGCTTGCAACTCCTCGCGATCCGAGGAACCGGGCGCTTCAATTAGCTTGCCAATTCGCACCGTCAGCGGCACCGGACGCGGCATTCCCGAACCTTTCGACGAAATCGCGTGAGTTCCCCACAAACTAACAGGTAAGAGCGGCGCTTTTGCCTTAGCAGCTATCAGCGCCGCACCTAATTTCGGTTCAGTAATTCTGCCGTCTGGCGTGCGAGTTCCCTGCAAAAATACACCCGTCGCCCATCCATTTTCCAAAGAGTTGATAGCGGATCGAATTGCACTGCGATCGGCACTTTCCCGCTTGACTGGATAAGCACCGTAAAGCGTAATTGCCTGCTTCAAAATAGGAACTTTAAATAACTCTTCCTTTGCCATAAATGCGACCGGTCGCCTCATGCAATTAGACAAAATCGGCGGGTCAAAATCGCTGGCGTGATTGCTGACTACCACCAGCGGCCCTTCTGTCGGAACATTTTCTGCACCGTAGATGCGGCCCCGAAAGTACAGGTGCAGCATCGGGCTGACAATTGACCATTTGAATAAATAGTAGAGAAGTAAACTTTCGACTGGTTCGCGACTTTTGCTCACAGAAAACCTTAGATTTTAAATTACATCGAATATTAGCCTATCAGTTCAGGAATCAAAAAAGTAGCACTACACGGATTTTGACACGGATACACGGATAGGTCGAGCGATCGGACTGTTTAGCTAATTGGCTAAGTTGACTATGGAATGAGAATTAAATAACTTAGAATTTTGATGGTTCTTGTGGGATGGGCGTCCCGCCCGTCCAGAAAGGGCGGGCTATAAGAGCCCAACCCACTTTCAAGAGTGTAAATTATTTAATTCGCGATCCTATCATCAGTGTATCCGTGTTTATGCGTGTCGTGCTGTTAGATGGTTTGGCGGTTGAAACCGCTTTGCAAGCTTGTGTAGCGCCCGAATTTATTCGGGCGAATTCTTTGCAAAGGCTCAATTTCCGGCCAGCATAGCTTTCTGTCCTTCCGAAGAAATTGCGTAGCCCAAGAAATCCTTAACTGCTTGGCTGGGAGGATTTTTGTAGGCGTAGTACAACGGCCGCTTGTAAGGATAGTTACCCGCATCCGGCGTCGCACCGTTGACGGGAACAACGCGCACTGTTCTCTGATTGGCTACTTGAGCGAAAGTCGCATAGCCAATACCGTTATTGCCTAAAGCTTGCAGCAGAGGAGTTGTTGCATCTCGATCGAGCGTACTAATATTTGCCGTCGTACCAAACTCGCCACCTCCGAGCACTTGTTCTTTAAACGTTTGGTGAGTGCCGCTAACTGCGGGTCGATTTATCACTTTAATCGAGCCTGCAGGGCCGCCGACTTTCGACCAGTCTTGAGCATTTCCCTTGAAAATATCTTGAACTTGAGCCGAGGTTAAACCTCCTTTGAAGGGGTTGTTAATGCCGACTACAAGGGCGATCGTATCTAGAGCAACAGGCACCGCTGCCAAACCCTGACCTTGTTCTTGAGCCGTCAAAGGCTGCGATACCGCAGCAATATCGGCTGTTCCTGCGAGCAAATCTTGAATTCCCTTTGCAGAACCGTTAGCTTTGGAATCAACTCTAGTGCCAGGAAACTTCGCTTGAAAGCCATTCTTAAGGTTGAGGTTGATTGTCACCATACTGGTAGAACCTTGAATCCTGACAGTCGTGCCCGCAGGTACGGAAGCTGGAAGTGCAAAGGAACTAGCTGCAACAGGCGAAGCACCGCCGACTACTGGCGCGACGGGAAGTGGGACGACATCGCCTGCGGGTGTGGGAGTGGGGGGATTGTTACTAACATCTTGCGACGCTGGTTTGTTGAGAAAAAAGAACCAGCCACCACCGGCTAGCAAGAGAAATAACAGGATAAAAACTATGGGGGGAGGCCCGCTCTTAGCCATAAAATTGTCCTTAGCTGGGAAGTTCTTTGTTGTTGGAGTCGTCTAACATTTGTAGCCTGCGATTAACTTCATCGTCTAAGGTCATATTTTCTAATTCTGCCTGAAGTCTTTCTTGGGGGTTCTCAGATATTTCTGCTAAAGCTTGCTGTTTGAGGTTGCGGCCGTGGACGGCGTTTTTGGCTTGCTCAAATTGCGATCGAGCTGAATCGATACTGAGGTCGTTGTTGACTTTGGATATGGCTCAGAGGGCTTCGTTAATCTCGGCCATATCTTTCATATTTTGCATATCGGTTTTTTGACACTCCCTTGCCTAAAGGCGCAGGGATTCTTGGATCATCCAGTCGAACTTATCTCTGTTTGGCTACCATCAGC
>NZ_JAUBPB010000168.1:0-1403 GCF_036700545.1 Microcoleus sp. SVA1B4 | reverse complement strand
GTCCAAAAAGGACGGGCGGGACGCCCATCCCACAATAACAATTAAAATTGTAAGTTATTTAATTCGCGATCCTTAGTGTTTTTACGGATATGGGTTAATTTGCACTCGCTTTCATTGCATGGTGATTCCCCCTATTTATACTCTAATTATGCAAGGCCCAAATCTCCTATGAAGACTAAGGGCGATCGCACTTCACTCTGTTTTGCCGGATTTTACAGGAAACTGTGGAGCGATCGGACTCCTGACCGGAATGTTTAGCCCTCTTATTTTGAAGAAATGTTAAGAAAAAATAACTTTTTTTGGAAAACTTAAGCTTTTCTTAAATTTTAGGGTAATATTGTGTATTAGATAATACATATACTTAATTAACTAACAATATATAAAAAAATAATTGAGTATTAATACTGACAAGAGGCTGTAAGAATGATTAACTTACCGGGCTACGACATTACCAACCAGATCCATGAAAGTAATAATTCTGTAGTTTACCGGGGACTGAAAAAGCAAGACAACCAACCGGTAATTCTCAAATTTCTCAAACAAGATTATCCGATGCCAGCTTCGTTAGTCAGATACAAGCAGGAATACGAAATCACACACAATCTTCACCTAGAAAGTGTCCCTAAAACCTACAGCTTAGAAAGATACCATAACAGTTTGGCTATCATTTTCGAGGATTGTGGTGGAGACTCATTAAAGCTTTGGTTGGCTTCTCACAAACTTACCTTAGAAGAGTTTTTATTAACAGCTATTAAAATAACCAGGGCTTTAGGTGAAATTCATAGACATAAAATTATTCATAAAGATATTAATCCCAGCAATATTATTATCAACTCAACCACAGGGCGAGTTCAAGTTATAGATTTTGGCATCTCTACTGTTTTAAAGCGCGAAAATCCTAGTCTGAAAAATCCTAATGTTTTAGAAGGCACCCTTAGCTATATATCGCCGGAACAAACAGGCAGAATGAACAGAGCGATCGACTACCGCACTGATTTTTACTCATTAGGAGTCACTTTTTACGAAATGCTAACAGGGCAATTGCCCTGGGATTACAGCGATGCAATGGAATTAATCCACTGTCACATTGCCAAACAAGCAGTACCGCCCCACCAAATCAATCGAGAAATTCCTAAAGCTGTTTCTGATATTGTGATGAAGCTATTAGCGAAAACCGCTGAAGCCAGATATCAAAGCCCTTGGGGAATTATCGCTGACTTAGAAGAATGCCTAGAACAATTAAAAACTACGGGAGGAATTGCAGATTTTGCGATCGCCCAAAAAGATATTACAGATAAGTTTCAGATACCTCAAAAACTTTACGGCAGAGAAACAGAAGTTGAAACCTTATTAGCAGCCTTTGAGCGAGTCAGCAGGGGCAGCACCGAAATGATGCTAGTATC
>NZ_JAUBPB010000066.1:0-39353 GCF_036700545.1 Microcoleus sp. SVA1B4 | reverse complement strand
ACAGGCATCTTGCCTGTGCTTGTTTGTGGAACAGGCATCTTGCCTGTGCTTGTTTGTGGAACAGGCATCTTGCCTGTGCTTGTTTGTGGAACAGGCATCTTGCCTGTGCTTGTTTGTGGAACAGGCATCTTGCCTGTGCTTGTTTGTGGAACAGGCATCTTGCCTGTGCTTGTTTGTGGAACAGGCATCTTGCCTGTGCTTGTTTGTGGAACAGGCATCTTGCCTGTTTTAGCATCAACTCTCGATCGCCAAGAAAAGGTAAACTGTAAACAGCAAACATAACATTGAAACAATTATGATTTTTCCAGGTTCTGCAGTTCGAGTTAAAGATAAGGGTGAGATTTACTACGCTTTTCAAGGACAAGTCCAGCGAGTTACCGACGGGAAAGTCGCGGTACTGTTTGAAGGCGGGAATTGGGACAAGCTGATTACGTTCCGCCTGTCGCAGTTGGAACTTGTCGATGCTACGGCGGGTCGCGCGAAATAGTCAGCGGTCATTAGTCATTGGTAATGGGTAATTTGTAATTGCTAAAGTACCCAATACCAGGCTACTAACTGAAGACCCTTGAAACTAGCAAAAAACCAATGACTAATGACTGATGACTAATGACTAATGACTAATCACTAAAACTATGCGTTTACCTTTACCCCAATTTGCTACAAAAGAGCGCCATCCCGATCGCATTGCTGAGGTTATCGAGACGGCAACTTCGGAGTTTTTGGCTCAATGTTTGGAACCGGAAGACTTAAGCTTTCCCGTGATGCCGCCTTTTGGGAGTTGGGTGAAGGCCGAGGATGAAGAGTCAAAAAATCAAATTTACGGCGTGGTTTATTACGCTACGACTAGCCCGATCGACTCGGTACACAGAGCTCGCGCTTTGGGTTTGTCGCTGGAAGAGTTGCGGGAGGAACAACCGCAGATTTTTGCGATGCTAAAAACCGAGTTTCGAGTGGCGATTGTGGGGTTTGAGGCTGCGCCGGAAAGGTTGAACGGTCACGGCCCATCGAGGGGTAAAATTTATCAGTATTTGCCGCCGCGCCCGCCACAAATTCACCAAGCGGTTTATCGCTGCGAACCCGATGAGGTGATTGATTTTACGGTGCAGTTGGATTTTTTGAGGACGCTGTTGGGGGTGGCTAATGCGCCGGTGGAGGCGCTGACGGCGGCGGCGATTCGGGAGATTTATCAGTTGCGGATGCGCGATCGATCTTGGTTGGTGGAAGCGGGAAGGAGTTTGAGTGTTTTGTTGAAGGATGATTATGACAGGTTGAGGGTGATTTTGAGTCAGATTCATCCGTAGGAACTGACTAATAAAGACATTAACAATCTTAGGAAAATCATTCAACCATCGCTCTTTAGTTGAATTATAGTACATTGCCTTCATTCCAACCAGGCATCTAAATCTAATGTAAAGTGATGGGTATTTTGCAGTAAAAAAGAGCGACCTTGTTTAACTAAATTGCCTTGACAAATAACCGGAATTCTGGCTTGATAAGCTTTGACTGCCAGTTCGTAGACTGGTTCTGCTAGTTCTAACTGAATGCGCCGCAGCTTGCCAACAATAACGCCTGTCAAAGTTAGTTTTCCGGTGACTGCTCCTTCTTGCAAGTTGGTGACTATGCCTTGAATGGTAATGTTAGGAGCTGATGTCAAGAGATTGCTGAGAATTTCGAGCTGGGAACGATTTTCAGCAATTTCTAGGGTTTGTAAAACTTCAGCCATCCGGCGGGGAAAGTCTAAAAATTCTGGTTTTAATGGTAGCAGAAGCTCTAACTCTTCTGAGTTTTCGCTCTGCCGATTCCAGATAGAAGCTTTATCGTCAATTTGTCGCACTTCTTGCCAGCAATGCGTTTCGAGGTAAGTACGCACAATTTCTGGCTGTAGATTTTTGAGAATTTCGGGATCTCGAACGGTGACTATCATAGGGTTTCGCCTGCTTCTATTAGCTGCATGAGGGTGGTAAGAGCTTTTACATTAAAGATATTCTGTCTGGGTATGGAAATTGTAACAGTGGTTTGATTCTGGGTTGGGGGTTGACCTCGCAGAGAAACCCAATAACCGCAATATTTCAGGCAAAGTTCCTGTTGAGATTGGATTAGCCAATTGTCTAAATTGTCGGGTACGACTACAAGGATTAACAGTCGGGGAGTATGAATATTTTCTACTTTCAATTCATTGTAGTTCTTGACTTCGAGCGGATATCTAATTGCTTCCTGTCCAATCACATCCCTAGATGTGCATTTTACCTGGAGTTCAAGTCTGGGATATCGAATAATTCCACTTCCCATACCGCCAGCAAGAATGATATCGATGCCGTCAAAATCTAATGGTCTAGCTGCTATCTGGAAGGAGTAGCCAGCCGAGGCAGCAACTGCATAAATATACGCATAACTGAACTGTTCTTTTTGCTGGTTAATGTCCACAATCGCTATTTGTTTAGTCTATCTCAAGCATAACTGGCACGGGAGGCGATCGCTCCTACCTTAGTGTAGCGCATTAGATGACAATCAGCAACGTTTACAGTAGCGTGACTCTCTGACACAATCGGGAGCATGGGAAGAGCAGGTAAAGCCCTCAAAAAAATATTAGAGGCATACGATATCAGTCAATATCAATTGGCGGCAAAGATGGAAATCGATCGCTCAAACGTTAGTCGTTGGGTGAGTGAAGAACGAGATCCATCCGCTGAGGCGGTATTTGCGATTAAGCAAGCGTTGCAGACATTCAATCGGGAGGCGGCTGATGAATTCGTCAGGTTGTACCTGGGAAATGGCGAGGAAAACGGTTAGGTTATCAGGTGTGGAGAGCGCCCCACCGATCGCCCTTGCTGCATTCAAGGACGATCGCCCATGAATTTGCAATAATTTATTTAAAGCGAGGAAGATTATATGTGGCTAGAAATAACAGCGCTAAATCAAGTTCCCGAATGGGGTGTCTTGAAGGTAAAAGTTGACGAAACTTCAGTGATTTTGAACCGTCAAGGCATGAATGTCACTTGTTACCGCAATGCTTGCACTCATTTGGAATATCCGATCGACATGGGTAAAGTCAGCAACGGTATCATTACCTGTCCTTTTCACAAATATCAGTACAAATTAGATACGGGTAAATGTTTGAATGCACCCAGCGATTCCCTGGAATCTTATCCGGTAAAGATTGAGGGCGATCGCGTTTTTGTAGAAATAGATTAGTCATTAGTCTTAGCTAAGTCCGACAGTCCGACAGGGGTTGAAACCCCTGTCTCATAGCGAAAGTCGTCTTTAGACGACTGTAGATTAATATTTGATATCAAGTCCGGCTTAAATACCCCCTCACTCTCTTAGTCTGCGGAGGCAGACTTTGTTTGACAAGGAGCGGTTTCAACCGCCGAATCATCTTTCAACCTACCATTTTCGCGCGCTGCTGGCGGAGGAAAACCGCCAAAAGCCCGATCGCACCTACCGCCAAAAGCAGCCATTCTTCCGGTTCAGGAACCCCCGAAACATTCAGAGGATTATTCGGTTTAGTTAACTCCTCCTTACCCGATTCTACCTCGCGTTCAAATCGATCGCTCTTAGCTTCCGCTGCTTTTAGTTGCTCCCTTTGCGCGTCATTAACTAACACAATCATCGAAGAATAAGGCGTCACCACTTTAAAATTTTTAGCTACTGCGTGCATCGCATCCAGTTGCGTCAATTGATTGGAACTTTTCTGCTTGCTAAGTGCAGTTATCAACTGCCGCGCAGCTATCGGTTTAAAGCCTTCATTTCCGGTATCTTTTAACTCTGCGACTGCCGCCGATTTTGCAATTTTTTTCGACTGCGGGGTTTTGGCATAACTCCAAGCATAGCCGTCAACAACGCTAACTGTAGATTCGCCCGAAGCTGCTGTGGTTGCTACTCGCTGCATCGCCTCTTTCATATCTGTAGCCACTCCGCCACCGCTATCTTGAATCACCTTTAAAGTTGCGTCGTCGTAGCCGGGGGGCAAACCTCCCAAATGCACTGTCCATAGGGGTGCAGAGATGGAAAGTTTAAGTTTGCGATCGTCCGACAATTCGTAACTGTGGCGATCGCTCACCAAAAATACATTATCGTAACTTTTATCGCCCCGCAACTGTGCAAACTGTTGCAGCATATCTTTGAGCTGGATTGTACCATAGAATGTCACCTTTGCCGCATCGAAATTGCGTACATCTTCCACAAACTTAGGTGGCATTCCCGCAGCGCTGGCGACATACAAATCAACAGCATTTTTTCCTGCTGCATTAGCTTTCAACCATTCAAAAGTCTCTTTTACTTCCTTCTTTTGGGCCGCCATGCTGCGGGAAGTATCGAGAATAACTGCAAATTTTTTGCCTTGCGGTAACGAATAATTTGCATCAGCCAGCGGCTTAGCAGAAATGATATTTCCTCCCGGTAGAATCGCTTGCTGCGCGGTTAGCGGTTGCTGTGCGACTGCGGGCAAAAAGGGTGGCAGCCAAGTTTCTCTTGCTTCTTTACCGCTGTATTTTACCTCTTTTCCGGCGATCGTGCGGCGAGTATTTTGGTTCCAAAAAATGTTGCGTTTTTCAGCCAAAACAGGCATCGCCCAACCCTGCGGCTGTCGCATGACTTTGTAAGTAAGCCACAGGTGCATTTCCGTTGGCCCGTCAGTTGGCATGAATTCTCTTTTAGCCGGGATTGGAAAAGCCCGCAAACGGTATTGTTTGGGGCCAATTTGTTCTAGCAAAGCCGGATCGACTCTTTCTACTACCTGTTGGTTGTAGACTTGCTGTGCGGCACCGCGAGGCGATACCGTAAATACAAAACGTTTATTTAAATCCCCAGTATCTCCTAGCCAAACTCCTGTAACTGCGGCGCTTTCAGGGAGGGAAAAGTAGTAAAATACTTCTTGCAAGTTCGGCGTTTGATTTTTGTAAACTTCGTAGAGTTGAACGTCAGCCCAGTCGCCGTTTTCTTTGACTGTCACTTCTTGCGACTGCAACCATACTTTTTCTTGATTGACATTCAGCAAACCAGCTTTAGCTTCTTCCCGGTTTGATGTTGACTGTACCGCGTGTTTTACTGCTTCTGTGTCGCCTTTTTGCAGTTCCGTATCGAAGAATTCGCCGTATAGTTTTTCGGCTTTTTCCACATCAGCACTAGAGCCTTGATACAAAAACGGCGACATTAAAAAATTATAGCTGTTCTGCAAAGTTTGAGCTGCGCCGTCAGGGAAAATCCAACTATTTTTGTATATCTCATAAATGTGGTTGTTTTCTCCTACAGTGCTGAGGTAGCGGTAAGGGGACAAATAAGCGTTAACTAAGCCCGATCGAATCATATCAGATTTGGCTAATAAAGTTTGGCGACTGCTGTCGTTTGCGGGGGGAGTCGCCAGCATTTTCAGCGCTGCGACTTGTGGCTGCTGCTGCAAAGCTGAGAAAATAGCCAGCCAAGCTGCTATGACTCCCAAACTTCCGATTAGTGCTTTATTTTTTCCGTATTGTGCAGCAAAACTCTGCCATATTTTCCGCCCGGAATGAATGTAGAGAAAGCCGTACAGCGAAGGCATGACAACGAATAAGCTACAGGTTAAACCAAACAATATAAACGATAGCGGTATCCAAATTAAAGCCGAGGCCCACGCCCCGTATTTAAACATCTCCAGAAATGGTGAAACCCATGTAAACTTGAAAAATTGAATGACGACAAATAAGAATCCATAAAGTGTATACAATGCCACAGGTACAGCGTAATAAAGCAGCAATGTTGCCGCCCAAGTGCCAACTACTACCATTAAACTGTGACATCCTAATTGCAGCCACGCACTTCGCTTTTCTCCGATTAAGTTGAAAATACGAGGCTGTTGATTATGGGAATTCTGGGAATCGAAAATATTTTGCACATTTTCTCTTTTACCCAGATATCCGTACAGCATTTCCACTGAAAATGCTGCAATGCACAAAGCAATAGTAGCGATGATTTGAGAACTAGCTGGGGTGAGTTCTCGCAGCAAAAACAAGCGCAGCAAACAAAGCAAAAATAGCGGTGCTTCTACGCCATAAAACCAACGCATTAGCTGTAGGGGTTGCTTGCGAAAACGCCTAGCTCCTATTACAGTACATACGGTGGGTACTGCGATCGTAGCTGCCATCGTCAAAGAAAACTCTAGCGGGATAGTGCCATCGATTGTCGCCTTAATTAATGGCACTCCTAGAATAGGCAAAATTCCCAAGTAAACAATCGATAAAAATGTCAAATTCCAAACCCAAAAAATTGTTTGAAAAATTCCATCAAACACCTGTTTGATTTTCATTTACTTCTCCTTGTAAGCTTTGTTTAACGGTCGTGTATACATTACTCGCAAACTCTTTTACTTCCTGATTTTCTGGTGGTAGCGAACTGTCAAATAAAATGGAAACTAGCACCCAAGTATGATTTTTATGGGTAATATCGCTACCGATACGGGACATGAAGTTATCTGTAGTTAGCTGTGCAGATTGCAGCCAGTATGCTGCTGATAATTGGTTGTTTTTGAGAGACAGCCAGCGCGCTGTTACTGAAGGAGTTAGTTGTTTTTTTTCTATGCGATTGACGGGAATTCCGCTTGCTACAAAACACAACTCGGGGGCGTGATAAGTTTGCCAGGATGTGCTGACTACTGTGAGCATGGAACCGCGCAAGTTGCCGGCGACAAATCTGATTTTTTGTGTTTGCGTGTCTGGATAGTTGCCAAAGAATTTTTGTTCGCTAGGATTGAGGGGAATCGACTCGGATTTAATGTATTCAGGTAATGTTAAAGGTGCGATCGCCATTTTTGACGTTTCTACATGAGACAGTTGAGCCATTATTGCCAAAACTGTGACTGCTGCAATTATTCCTGGTTTGGCTAAAGGGTGATTTGGAAGAATTTCTGAGTTTGGTTTTGCAGAAATACCGCTGGTTTTTTCTGGCTGAAATTTCGGTACTCGTTGCAGCATTAACCACGTCACAAAACAAGCACAGACTAAACCGACAATTCCCAGAGGAACGTGCATAATTTGTGCTATGTTTGGCTGTTGAAAAACTTCTGAAACCAGGACTAACACGGCAACCCGCGCAGCGTTAGCACATACCAACATTAAGAGATTAGCAGCGCCGACTGCTAGCCATCTTAAGCTCAATTTACGCCCTTCTAGCCAGGTAGCAGCAAGCAAAAATAGCGTTCCCACTAAGAGAGTTTTAATGCCGCTGCAAGGCACGTCAACCTGAGCGATGCCGTTTTCCAAAATGATAATATCGTAAGAAGAAATAGCCCCAATGTGCAGCAGAGAAAGCAACTGTTCTACTACCTGAGCAGTGAGGACTCGCGCGGGCAAACCTAAGCCGCTATTCAACTGACTATTAAATGGTAAAATACAAGCAAGCAAGCCCGCAATTGGTAAGTTTTTTCGCCAAAAGTTGGAATCCACCAATAAGCCGCACAGCCCGTAAGTTCCGAGGATAAATAGCAGGACAGTAACTTGTTTGATATCAATTATGTACTGAAGGGCGATCGAGCAAATACCCGCACCCAACATCAATAGCAGCGGATCTCGCCTCAAAACGAAATTGGGTGAAAATCCGGGCGGGCGATCCGATTTCCCAATCGATCGCACTACTAATGCTACAATCAGAAAGCCAATTACTATTTTGTACAGTGTGGGTATCTCAACAAACGAGGATAACAGCCACTTAACAGCCGAGATATTGGCCGAAAACCAAGCAAGCGCCAGCAAAAAAGGAGCCAGCCAAACCAAATAAACCGCAGGATGAGGAGTAACAGAATCTGGAATTGCAGAATCAGTGATATTGGTGCGCTGCATGATACCGCTTGACATTCACGTTGGTGACATCTTAGCTCAGCCAAATTGGTAATGTCCAGACCGATTATTTAAGTTTTGTCAAGCTTCGATTTTCTCTACAGAGAAGCTAGCGTTATAATAATTAATTTTATCGGAGGTAAAAATGAGCGAAAAAAGTCCAGGATACAAAATTGTTAGCGATAACCGACAAGCGCGCCATCTCTATGAAATTATAGAGACATACCAAGTGGGAATCGAGTTGAAGGGCACCGAAGTCAAATCTATTCGGGAAGGAAAAGCCAATTTGCGCGACGGATATGGTTTAGTTCGGAACGGGGAACTGTGGCTGATCAACGTTCACATTTCGCCTTGGAGAAGTGCTAGCAACTATTTTAATCACGAACCCCGCCGCACCCGTAAATTGCTGATGCACAAGCAGGAAATTCGCAAATTAATCGGCAAAGTCGAAGAAAAAGGCTTGACTTTAGTGCCGTTAAAAATGTATTTGAAAGGCGGCTGGGTAAAACTGGATATCGGTTTGGGTAAAGGGAAAAAACTGTACGACAAGCGCGAAGATTTGAAGAAACGCGAAGATAAGCGGGATATGGAAAGAGCGATGAAGCAATTTTAGTCAGAGTCATTAGTCATTAGTCATTAGACATCTCCGAAAAATAAACTAAAACCTTTGCTACTCAAAGGTTGAAAGTTAATTTAGGGAGATGTTTATTAGTCAGGAGTCATTAGTGGTTCATGATGGGTGATTGCTGATTAATGATTGGCTATTTTAAATCGATTTCGGTTCATGACTCATTATAATATTTTTCAAAATCCTCAAGGGAGGAGGTTGAGGACTTCCATCGTCACTACAAACTTAATTAGAGTTATTTCACCGCAGTCCATCTTAGGATCGCGAATTAAATAACTTACAATTTTAATTGTTATTGTGGGATGGGCCTGGCCCATCCCACTTTCAAGAGTGGAAGTTATTTAATTCTCATTCCTTACAGCAAATTCTATGTTGATTAACTAAACCCCAGCTCGTTCGCTCCCCGTAGGGAAACGGCCCAGGGTAAGTCCCTCTACACTCCATAAACCTGGAATACGCTGTATCTCCTCATACAGTCGCATAGTGTCGATCGACTGACCGCTGACTAAGTATTATTACTTAGACAAGGGGAAGAGTTCTACCTGCTTCCTGCTTCCCGCTTCTTTTTCCTGAAAATATCCGGATGGCTTGTGGAGTCTCATGAATGATTAACCTATGCTCGAATACCTCTGGGTAGTGGGAACATTACCCCAGCATTCGGCTGTGGACTGACAAACTCTTATAAGAAAGGGACTCAAACCTGAGTCATTTCGTAAGATTATATGCCATTAGGGTCGCAATTAAATCTGGTCAAAAAAAATCGCTCAACTCTCAAGTTAAAAAATGCTAAAAATGACACCATTAGCTAACATTTTCAATGCCATGAAAGAGCCAGCAAAAAAGCATCACAACTCGAAGTGGGGAGCCTTCTTGCTGATCCTAGCAGTAGGCTTTGGCGGCTGGAAAATTGGGCGGCCGGAACTGGCATCTTTTTTTAATAATATCGCCTTTGAAAACTACAAAGCCAATCGATTGGCTGATACTCAACAAGCATATGAGTTAGCGCTCAGGGTAGATCCAAAAAGCCGAACAGCTCTTTACAATTTAGGATGGCTTTGCGAAGAGGTGCAAGATTTACAATGCGCCAGAGCAAAATATCTGCAAGCTGCAAAACTCGGTCTGCCTGCTGCTTACAGCAACCTGGCTAGGTTATATATAGTCGATCAAAAAAACTATCCGGCTGCCGTTCACTTCCTGTGGCAAGGTTTGAAATTAGCTGAGGACGATCGAGTAAAATATTCTTTACTCAAAAACTTGGGATGGGCTCGCCTGGAACAGGGTCGATATTCAGAGGCATTGCAACATCTGGATGAAGCGATTAAACTTGATAGTGAAGGGCCAGCAACTTACTGCTTAAAAGCGCAAGTCCTAGAAAAGATGAAAAATACTAAGGCAGCGCTACCGCAGTGGAAAATTTGTCTAAAGTATGCGGATTCTCAAGAATTCGATGAGGATATATGGATAGGGATGGCACGTCAACGATTAAACGAGGAAAAAACAAATAAATGAAACGCACAGTTTTGTTTTCATCAACCATACTGGCAATTATAACGGTACTGGAGCTAAGTCAAGCCTCAACAGCACTGCCAACTCCTTCGACTGTTAAAATTACAGTTAATAAGTCAGTCGAAACGCCGTTCGACTCCAATCAATCGACGTGGCGGCGGTGCAGAGATAGAGATGGTGGAAAATATCCGTGTCCGAGATTCATCATGCCTTCAGAGAGCGCAGAATAAGAGTTATTTTCAATAAATTTTGTAGAGTGTACCATCACCACTTTACAGCAACAGGTATGTAGTATGTAGTAGTAAGTATGCAGGGTGCGCCGTCCGCACCTTATAGCATTTGAGATGTGAGATTAAGAATTGAAGATTTGGAAATAACTTATGGCGATAAGGGTTTGCAGCTTGCATAAAGCTGCATTCTTTTTTTGCACTGATATAACTCTTAATCATTGCTGTATCGGCTATTGCTGGAATCCACACCGGGCGCAGGGCTGTTTCATTCGACCTAGGGGCAAACCCTCGTGAAGAACCCCGACATTTGAAACATCGATTTCATCATTCGTGGAGGGGGTAGGCAAAGAAAGGCACTACCCCTACAAAACGATGATTTCCCTGAGAATGAAACCGCCCTGCCACCGGGCGGGGATAAAACCCCGCCAGCAATTCTATCTACTCGCCCTCCGTCAAAGCTGAATCTTGCTGCTGGTGCGAGTTGCTGTAAAAACTAGCAATAATCGCCACCATCAACCACCACAGCATATTAACTTCTGGCCGATACCAAACTGTATCGACAAAACCGTGGGCCATCATGCCGGCTAAAGTTGCGATCGCCCCTATCAACCAAAACCCCTGATTCGATTTGAGATTTTGGATTTTAGATTGGGGATTTCGGGATTCTTCCTCTAAATTAGAGATGTTAAATTGTGCATCCCGCAGATTTTTGATCTGCAACAAACCTTGATTGACGGTGACAGTCATCAGCCACAGGAAACACATTAAACCGACAAAACCGGTTTCTACCACAATTTCCAGCAGCACCGAGTAAGCGCTCAAAGCAGTGAATCTCGGCTTCATATAAAGCGGGTAAACTTTATTAAAAGCAGTGTTTCCCGGCCCGATTCCCAGAATTGGCCGATCGCGAATCATGTCAATTACCGCCGTCCAAACATTAATCCGAAAATTGTTACTGCTGTCACCTCGTCCAATAAACATACTCGAAACTCGATCGCGCAGAGGCTCGACTAAAGCCACTCCCAAAATTAAGGCTCCCGCCAAACCTCCTAACCCTAACGGCAGCGCCCAAGTTCGCCAGAACCGAGGCATCAAAGGGCTGTACCAGTACCACAGCAGCACTAAAAATACCACCAGTAGAGCCACAAAACCGATCCAAGCACCCCGGCTATCGGTGTAGCGCAAACACGCGCAATTCACCACCAGCATCGTCAATGCTAAAATTTTTGTTCCCCATCCTTTCCACACAAAAAGCGCGGCGGCGCTCAATGCAATGGCTGGCAGTAAATAGGAACCAAGCAAGTTAGGATTTCCGAGAAAACTGTAAACTCGCGTGACATTGGCTTGAGTAGAAGTCGGATCGTTCCAAGTAGCTAAGGGCGGCACTTTGTCAATCCACTGCCGCACGCCGTAGAAACTGACAATTAAAGAGACGTTCAAAAATACGGCAATTAACCACGATCGCCAACGGGGCGATCGCAATATCCGAGCCATCAGCGCAAAAAACAGCAAATACAGCGTTAGCTTGCTCCAACCAGTAGCAGCGGCGACTTTGACCGGCGACATCGCCGTGGCGACGGTGGCAATGCCCCAGTACAGCAGTACCAGCAAATGAATCGGCCTCAAGGCGATCGGGCGATCGTCCGAAACAGTCAGCAGCACCCAAAATGCAGCGCTAGCCGCCATCAACACCCCCACCAAGGCATTGTTTACAAACGGCGCAAAACCGAAAGTCAAGGCCAGCAAAACAAAACCCAAGGGTTCGGCCCACTGCATCAGCCAGCTACTTTGTCGCCAACTGCGTAAAGAGCCGATCGCCAAATTGAATAAATAACTTCTACTTTGCCACTGAGATAGCGGCAAATTTGCCAGAGTTAACTGTTGCCAAACTGAATTCATTGCTATTTTAGATTTGTACTTTGTAATCGGTAATTGGTAATTGGGAATTGGTAATTGGGAATTGGTAATTGGGAATCGCTAATCGCTAATCGGGAATTGGTAATCGGGAATTGATAATTGAAAAAAGTTGAGTTATTTTTCTTCCTTCTTTCAGCAGTTACGTCCTGTACACTGCTTATTCCTTCTTCCTTCTTCCTTCTTCCCTCTTCCTTCTTCCTTCTTCCTTCTTCCTTCTTCCTTCTTCCCTCTTCCTTCTTCCTTCTTCCTTCTTTAGCCTTCCAACAATTCCGTAGCATTTGTGCAGGGCAGCCAGAGCACGTAGCGATATCCAGATTCCGGGGCTCCTTGAATTGAGAGTTGGCCGCCTTGAATTTCCACCAATTGGCAGCAAAGCAGCAGCCCCAAGCGTTCCCTGGCCCCGTAACCAGCTAACACCGGTGCGGTATCCTCCGCATTCTGCGCCACCAAAGCCGCCAACTCAGAAAACGCCAGCGTTAAGCGCTGCGAACCCTGTGTCGGGAGTTGCGCTTCGACTCCCTCGGAGTCGGTTTCGGAGTGCGATGGCGAACCGCTACCTGATCCGACCTTCAACAAGTAGTCGGTGTAGAGTGTAGCATGGGGCAAACTTTCCCCTAACCAAGGATGAAAAACCCAAACTCCGATGTTGATACCGTCTTCTTTCCGAGAAACGTGGACTCGAATCACGCTGCCTGCCCCAGCAGATTGAATAATGCTAAAAATTAAGTGGTGCAGCATTTGCTGAACCTTATCTTTATCTACCAACCAGATGCGCGACCCGGGCCCCATCGACAAATTAATTTCTTGCTCTCGTCTACTTGCCGCCGACGACAGGATTGTCACAACCTGGTGGCACAAAGTTTCTATATCGACTGCGGTTCGCTTCAAGGTGAAAGCGGAATCATCTAGTTCTGACAGTTCCAAAATTTCTTCAACTAGCGATCGCAAAGAGCGGCTGCTGTCTTGGATCACGTCAATATATTCTTTTTGCTTGCTGGTTAAGGGGCCATAAATTTCTTGTTTCAACACGCTTGCCATGCCGAGGACAGAAGTGAGCGGTGTGAGCAATTCCTGCGCTAAATTATTCAGCAGTTTTACTTTAATTGAGTTAGTAGACAAATCGATAGGTTTGTTAGTCATCGCTAATTTTTATTGGTTCATTGTCGAGCGAGGGTTGGCGGTTCATTAGACCTATTCCAAAAGTTTATAACAATCTGTTTATAATTCACCACAAAAAAACGTCTTGAAGAAAAATATATATTCCTTCTTCCCTAGAAGCTCTTGTTTATCGGAGTAATTAAGATTTAATCATTGCTTCTAAAGCTGATTGCAAGTCTTGAGTGAGTTCGGCAACTGCTAACCTGCGGCTGGTTTGATATCGATCCCAACGATCGCTCACCGATATGGGTTCGCCCACGGTCATTTGTACCTGCTGTTTGCCCAACTTGGGGCGACCGAAAGGATTTCCCCCTTTGATGCGAGCCAGTACGTCCCACAGCAGTAAAGTTGTTTCTGCCAAACGTTCTGCTGTCAGTTGTTCTGCGACATATCTGCCCGTGACGGAAACGAAACTTTCTACAAGTCTCATGTGCCACATCCGAAGACTTGCTTCTTCAGCGAGGCGATCGGCTAATCCTCTTTCTAAGGGAGAAAGTGCTGCAATATCTTTGATATCTTCTCGATAAATATACTCCCAGCCTGCTTGTTCCAGACGGCGGCAGCGGTCTATTAAACTGCCTTTGGGCTTTAAGTTAAAATATTCTTCTGCTACTTGCAAACCCACGTCTAACAAAGCTTTCAGTCGAGCAATCATTACTTCATTGTCCGAATCATTTGCCGTTATTTTGGGGGAGAATAATGATGTTAAACTAGATGTAGATGACTGTATTTGCTTATGATAAAAACGGCTGTAAAACTCTTCCATTACTGCTAGCAAATGACCGCCAAGTCGAATCAGGCGTAGATATTGGAATTTATGATTTTGGTTTTCGGAATCGGAATTTGCCGTCTCTAAATTAGCGATATCGGTGCGTTCTAAGGGTGGCAGTCCGCAATCATTTTCTAATTGAGTTAAAAGTTTTTCTAGGGGTTGCCAAGGTGGATTGACATAGCGGTATTGAATGCCGATCGGCACAATTAAAACTTTTTCAGTGCGTCCGGCTTTCACCAAATCTTCCAGGCACCAGAAGCCCATTTGAGCAATTCCCGGTTCGAGGGGGCTAACTATTTCATTGTGACCGTTGGTGGCGCCTTCAGGGGCGGCGGCGATCGGGAATTGGCTGTTGGCAAATAAATTGCGGGCAGATCGCAATCCGGCGCGATCGATCTTACCGCGAACAATCGGAGTGCCACCGAGTTGGGAATACAACCAGCCGACTCCCGCACCGGCCCAGAGGGGAATGCCGCGATCGTAGATAAAGTGGGAATGTACCGGGAATTGCAGGGGAATGCCTTTTGCCCGCGCCGCCTGGGGAACGAGTTTCCAAATTAGTTGTCCCAAACAGTAGGGATCGTCTGAGTTGGGGTGGCGGAAGGCTAGCAAGAAGCGAACTTTCTGATTTTGAAATTGGTGGAATAGTTCGGCGAGGGTTTCGACGTTTTCGGCTTGAACGTGGCTGATACTCGTCCGAAATCGCAGCCACCAAGGGAGTATTTGCTTACAACCTTGCATCACTAGGGGGTTGTAGGCTGGGGGTATGAATTCCAGCGGTGGCTGAACTTGGCTAATTGAATTGGGCATTTTGCGATTTTAAATTTTAAATTTTAGATTTTAGATTACTAGGTTGGGGTGAAAACTTCCAATTTTGAGAATGCTGAAGTTTTTTTTATTAACCGCAGAGGACGCAGAGGACACGGAGGAAGAGAGGATATAGCAAAGCGTGTCGTGTCAATTTAATGTCAAAAGTATTACCTGTCTGGGATCGGATATCATGTCGAGTCGATCGACCCCAATATTTTGGTCGGGGCCGGTGTACGGTATTTCTGGCTGATATTACAGATTCAGAGGTAAACTAGCCCTGACAAGAATTAGGATTATTTTACAGGACTAAATATAAAGCGATCATCTTTTTTACCCCCTGTCCTTGACAAGGCAGGGCTGTTTCATTCTCACGAAAATGGCGATTTTGTACGGTAGTGCCCCCGTGCCTACCCCCCCACAGACGACTTCACAGGCGTTTAAGACATGGGGGCAGCCAGGGGGGCAGCCCCTACAAGAGAATGAAACAGCCCTGCTTGACAATGGGGATGCGAGGAGGTCAGAAACTCGACTAAAAACGAGATTTATCCTCAGTTTCAGCCTTCAACACAGATTTTTGCAATCTAAAATCTAAAATCTAAAATCCTATTGTGCCGCTTCAAATATCATTTCTTGGAAGTTAATGACATCCGATCGCGGATCGCAGTGTGTGACTTTGACTTCTAGCCGATCGCCGATTGCGACCGATCGACCAAATCGCATTGCCAATTCTAAACCCAAATCTTCCAATAAAATCAATCCCAGATTGCTGTCTTCCCTCAGCCAGCGCAGCATTAAAGCTTCCCAAACTTCATCGGGGTTGCGTCGCAAATATTCCAATCCCCAATAGCGGTTAGTTTGGCGTTCGACGGTGGATGCTTCTTTAACTGCGGTGCCGAGACACATCACAATGTCCTGTATTTCTTGGGCGGAAAAAGGCAGTGGTTCGCCTCGCAGGTGGGCTTTGATTTGGAAGTGAGCCAGCAAGTCGGTATAGCGGCGGATCGGGGAAGTAACTTGAGTGTATAATTCCAAGCCCAAGCCGGCGTGGCGTCCGGGGGTAAGGCCCATTTCGCTGCGGGGCATACACCGACGCACGGCGCAAGCGCGGGCGGGGCCAGCAGGTACAGCTAGCAATTCTTCATCGGGAGGGAGTTCGGGCTGTGGCTGATAGCGGTAGGGTATGGGCAGGCTGTGAACTTGACCGTAGCGGGCGGCTAGTTCGCCGGCTAAAATCATCATTTCGGCTACTAGCATCCGGGCTGTGGAGTCGTCGATGACGTGGATTTTGATGTCGTCGCCGTTGACTTTGATGACGGATTCGGGCATGAAAATGCTGATTGCGCCTTGGGCTTCCCGCCATTTTTGCCGCAGTTTTGCTGCTGAGGCGATCGCTGCTATTTCCGGTTCTGCTTCGATTCCCAACTCCAGCATTTCGTCTACGTCATCGTAGGTCAAGCGGTAGGTGGGTTTTATGGTGCTGATGTGGATGCTGTAATCTTGAGCCGCGCCGATTTCGTCTAAGGTGACGCTGAAGCTGAGGGCGCTGCACTCTTTGCCTTGAATTAAACTCATTGGCCCGGTTGCCAAAGCTGGGGGAAACATGGAGATCATTCCCGTGGGCAGGTAAACCGTAGTGGTGCGCTTTCTGGCTTCGAGGTCGAGTTCGTCTCCGGGGGAAAGCAAGCGGGTGGGATCGGCGATGTGTATCCAGATCCGCTGCTGGCCGTTTTCGAGGAATTCTAAGCTGAGGCCGTCGTCGATTTCGGTGGTGCTTTCGTCGTCGATCGTGTAAACCTTGAGGTGAGTTAAATCGAGACGATTTGTGTCGGAGTCGGTGGGGGGATTTTCTAGGCAGCGTTGGGCCACTTCTAATACCTTTGCGGAGAATTGTAGGGGAATTTGGCTGCGCCGCAAAAACAGGTTTTCGTGGGTACTCCAGAGGCCGAGATCGACTAGGAGGCCAAATGCTGCTTCGGGGTTTTCGGATCGTTGTAAGCTGGCTAAAGTTTCTAAGGCTGGGGTGCGGTGCGTTGCTTCTTCTCCGAGGAGGGCAAAGCGTTCTAGGGCGTCGAGGCGAGTTCGATCGCTATTTTCCCAATCTACATTTTCCCCTGCCAGCCGCTGTTTGACTCGATCCCAAAATCCTTGGGATTCTTGGTGTCGCTGCTGTTCTACTTCTTGCTGGTGTTTGATTTCGGCTACTTGGGCTGCAGATCGCGGTTCGTAGCGATCGCCCTTTTGTTTGAAATACAGTTTGTCTGTTGATAGCAAACAGTAAGCCGCGTAACACTGGGCCGCACTGCGTTCGGAAAATAGCAGCATTGCCAGGGATTCGGGATCTGCTGTTTCTCCGTCACCGACTAAAAGTTCCCAAGCGACTTCCAAACTCGACGGATCTGAGTATGCTTCTACTTCTTTGAGAAATTTGGGAATATCGGAGGGTTTGTAAGTTTCTCCGACTACTTCGTAGCTGATTTGTTTGGGCGGTATGCTGTGCGGTTGACCGTTTTCGTCTACCACGACCCAGTTTTTCTTGCCGTCGGGGCGATCGGCAACTGCCAGACGGCGGTCGCCGTGCACTCTAAATTCTACTAACGTTCCCTTCTCCACTTGCCAGCTTTATATTTGAGATTTTGGATTTTTACAGTAGCCACTTATCGAGTTTCGAGCTTGCGATTTTAGATTTTGGATATTGGCATTTTTTCTGGTCAATTGTGAAAGTTAAAATCTAAAAAGTTTTTCTTTATTCTTGCTTTTTTTTTAACTTTTGACTTGTGATTAAGACTTGCGCTGCTGCGACTCTTAATCTTATTTCGCGATTATTTCGCTGCATTCTTGCTGCACTATTAATGACAGAAAGACGTTGTTCTCGCGCAAGTCTTATTCCCAGTCCAAAATCTAAAACCCAAAATCCCAAATCCTGTTAACCTTCTTGGTTTACGAAGGGCATCAAAGCTACAATTCTTGCTCTTTTGATGCTTCTTGTCAGGTCTCGCTGCTGTTTTGCCGTCAAACCGGTAATCCGGCGGGGCAAAATTTTACCGCGTTCTGTGACGTATTTTTTGAGCAAATCGACATCTTTGTAGTCGATCGGGTCTCCTGGTTTGATGGGCGAAACGCGCCGGCGAAAGTAAGTCATGGTTTGTTGTTTGTTGACTGTTGTTTGTTGACTGTTGATTGTGAGTTTTTAGTTATTAGCCGTTAGTTGCTAGCCGTCAGGAAAGCATTGGTTAATTATCTGCTTTTCGCCGATCAATATCAATTGCCAACAACTGATGACTGATGACTAAGGACTAATGACTAATCGCTACTTGATCTCTTTGTGGGCAGTGTGGCTGTTGCAATGGGGGCAGAACTTTTTGAGTTCCAGCCGCGCCGTCGTGTTGCGACGGTTCTTGGTGGTGGTGTACCGAGACACGCCTTTTGAGCGTTTGCTTACGTTTGTACGGCACTCAGTACACTCTAGAGTAATTATGATGCGGACGCCTTTAGCCATAATTCTAAATAAATTTCGACTAATTTAAACACAATTTATTATCTTCTCACATTGCTCTGCACTTGGTCAAGCAATCTTCTAACTTTGATGTCGAGGGAGTAGCCACGGCGGGTTCCAACTACGATCGTCCCGCCGATGCGATCGTGGAAAGCTTGGGGAAACCTTTCGGCGGAGGTGAGGGCAACGCTACAGTCGATCGCCAAGGGCAGCATCAGCAGCAAGACGGCGGCGTTGGTAGATGTCAGCCCCCCTATACCTGCGAAGGCTAAGGCGGCGCAAAAGCCCAGCAATGCCTCGCGCTTGCACAGTTTTTGCACTCCGGGAGTCCGTTGGAATCTAGGATCGACAATTTTCATGTCCAAGGCCCAGCGGCCGAGACTTTGACCTTGGTTTTTCCTGACGATGGCTACGCGCATGATCAGCCACAGTAGGACAAAAAATATGATTTGGACGATCGCATTAGTACCCAGAAGCAAACTGGGCAGCCAAACTGCGATTCCGTCGATGCAGAGTGCCGCGGCGCGGCGGCCGACGGATACTTTGGGAAGGAGAGGTACTAAATCGGAACTCATAGGCAAAAGGGTCGATCGTCACTAGCTACTTTTTGATCTTAAGCTCTCGATTAATCGATCGGCATCAATGGCGTGTAACTCAACTTCCAAGCCAAGCGCTAATTATTCAAGCTGAAAATGGATGTTCGCCAATTCCCAACTGCTTTTTCGACTTTTCCACCTGTTCCCAGAGTGTTTGGATCTGAGTAAATGCCTGTTCCACAGAGATTTTACCGTTAGATGTCAAGGAACTGATGTAACCCACTCGCTGAGAAAACTCTTGTAAATTCGCATTAAATACCAAATTCTCTGGCTTTACTTCACCGTAATAACGATTTTGAGGATATAAAAAATTTGAATTTGCTACCATTGCTTTAACCTCGCTTGAAAACCTTTTTTTCTAGTTATCTATATTATAAACCGCGATCCCCTTCTAAAGTTGTGCTGTAAGTAGCAGAAATCATGTGACATTTGGCGAACTTTTTTGTGATGGCAATTACACGGACAGATGAGGGCGACAAAAACCTCAGTAATTTCACTTGTAAAATTAACGCAGGCGGGGTCAACAACTAAGTTTCTGCCTTAAGGCTTATAACTTCGGATTTGGCGTCCAAACCAGGTTTTTGTTAGTGGAGGACTGAGTTATTGAAATAAGTGACAAAAAAACCAAAAATGGATAATATTATTGCAGACATCAATAGTTAGATTTTTAGTAAAAAACTGCATAATGTCTGCAAAGGCACGTGAAGCGAAGCTATCCCGAAGGGAATCGCCCCGTCCCAAACCCCGGCTGAGGCAAGTTTTAATCAGACTTCCCATCGCCGTAATTGCTGCTGTTATTGCCTTCAACCTTCCTCACTCCTTAATTCCCGTGTTTAAAGAATCCGTATCGGAAGCAACGCCGCCACCAGAAATCCAGAACGTGTTCGTCGGCAGGCGCAAAATTGTGACAGTGGGCGACAGCATCACCGAGGCAGGGAAATACCCCGGAGGTTACGTTTGGCTGCTGCAACGCTATCTGAATGCGCTTTATCCCGATCGCCAAATCGAAATCGTCAACGCCGGAATCTCCGGTAACAAGGCGACTGATATGCAAGCACGCTTCCAGAAAGATGCGATCGATCAAAAGCCAGATTTAGTGATGATTAATGTCGGAGTCAACGACGTTTGGCACGCTTTCTTTGACTTCCAAAACCGTCAGTTTTATCCGCAAGGCAAGTTGCCCAAGGGAGTGCCACTGGCAGAATATCGGGAGAAAATAACTCAAATGGTGCTGGCGGCAAAAGCCGCAGGAATTCGAGTTGTACTGCTTTCTCCTACTCCTATCGGCGAAATTCTCGACGGCCCAGAAAATCGTAGGTTGCAAGAGTATATTGCCGCGATGCGAGAAATTGCGTTAGAGAATCAGTGCTTGTTTATCGATTTGAATGCGCCTTGTCGGGAAGTTATCGCCACGTATCAAAAGCACGCGGGCAAAACTCTGAATTTGTTGGCTGCAGATGGAGTGCACCCAAATCAATCGGGATATCGAATTATAGCTTTTACTATCTTGCGCGGTTTGGGCGTACCCGCAAAGGATATTGAGAATTTGGAAGTCAAAAATTGAATCTTTGAATTTTGTTAACAGTTGACGGTTGACTGTTGACTGTTGGCTGTTAATTGAAAGTATCAAAGCTACAAGCCGCCTGATTTATATCGGGGGTAAATTATTCCAATATAAAATATAAAATATAAAATCATTCAATCGGCGGATGATACCGCTTTAACCAACAACCACCGATAATCACCAACGCCACAACAACCATAATTTCCGTCCAAAAAAACGAAAGGAAATCGCTTGCAGTTCCCACCGGCGGCACTCCCGGTTGAGCATTGCGAATAGCGGGAAAAGCAAATAGCATTACACCAGTCCAGCTCAGCATTCCCACTTCCGGTAACTTACCCGATTTCATCACTTTTAATGCTAGCAAAAGCGCCATAATTGACAGCACCCACATGATCACAATAATCACTAAGGCAAAGAATTTCACCGGGAGCGATCGAGTTGCAGAAACATCGATATAAATAAAGATAGATGAATTCTCTTCCATCGGTTTATAACTGATGTCGAACCCTGGAACATCGGCATGAAAATTAAATTCCAGTGGCACGGGATTGAGTTCAAATGGAGCAAACTTTTTACCAATCGAAGGCAGCGGGTCGATCGAAATAGCTACTTTAGCAATGTGGGTGTCAAACGGGTAATTGTTAATTTTCCCTTTGACTAAGTTAAACTTCAATGCAGGGACAATCATCGGTTTGCCTTCTTTAAAGGTAATTTCCGAATCCTGTACATTTGCGCCGTTAACTGTCATTAACAAGTCTTGAGCTGGGTAAGTTGGCCCTTTTTTATAAATACCTTTGAGTTCAAACTGCAAGCGGGCTTCTAATTCGTTTTTAATGGGATCAACTGCAATTACCGTCATTTTGACCTCAACCAAGCCTTTGGACGCTACAGCGCTTTCTGGAGATGGATTGTAAGGCTCTTGGGCGTTAGCATTGTGAGAGTAAATAGATAAGATAATTGCAAAGATTACGACCAGACTGCAAATTAAAATAAGTATTTTTTTGAGAGGAAATTTGTTGACAGTTTGCATTAATTATGGATATTTTACATATTGAATAGTTGTTAGCAGTCGCCGCAGTCCGCCAGGGGTTTAAACCCCACAGCGAGTAGCTAAAGTCGGTTAAAAGTGAGATATTGCACCATTCTCAATTACTTGTTTAGGAACAGGCAAGATGCCTGTTCCACAAGAGTTCAATTTTCTTTTTTGTGGGGTGGGCATCCTGCCCGCCCATAGTAGGAAAAGGCAAGATGCCTGTTCCACAAGAGATGAATTGTCCTTCTTGTGGGGTGGGCATCCTGCCCGCCCATAGTAGCCGGACTACGAACCGATAGGAAGCAGTACATTTGGTGTAAAACTTCCGTGTAAACCGTAGGGAATGTGCTGTTTTAAATGCAAGCGCGCTACCGGGCCTTTGGTAATATCGCGAGCATCTAAAATCACTAAGGTCGATCGATGATTAGCTGCATCATACATTAAAAGCAGCAGCCAGCCGTCATCCTCAGCCGTTGCACCTTCAGGCGAGACGCCTGAACCACGGGGAACAAACACCGGTTCCCCCGCAAAACCGCGCGGCGCCGCACTCCAAATTTGCCTTTCACCAGTCACGAAATCAATTTTGAGGATAGCTTGCAAAGGAGCATTTCCAGTGGGAGCATCAGCAGCACCGATGTAAAGATATCGGTAAGGTTGTCCGACATTATTGGGATGCAAAGTGGGAAACTCGCAGCACCGAGTTTCAACAACTTGATGCTGTACGGTTTTGTCTTGCAAATTCAACTTAAACCGCCACAATTCGCCCGCTGGAATGCTCTCAAAATCAACCTCGCGAAAATCGCCGTCTGCTTCTACAGTTGGAAATGATTCGTAACAAACTGAATCCACAAAAACTTCGTCTCCTTCTTCCCATGCGTTGCAGTGGTGGAACACAAAACAAGGTTCGGTTTCTAATATCTTCACCTCGTCAGTGCCGTTGCGGGGAATTAAAATTGCTTGCGTTGGCTTGTTTGGCGAAAATTGAATGCACTGGGATGCACTCCGAAATCCTAACAAGAAAAGCAGCGGATTAAATGAGACGGGATTTTGGAAGAATATGCAGTAATTCGGGGTAATTACCATGTCGTGCAGGAAGGCAAAACCCGGTATTGCATGGGCGTGACGCTGCAAAAGTTTGCCGCTTTCGTCGAATTCGTAAATCGTGATGGTACTCGACAAACCGGGCTTGACAGAAAAGTTTACTAATCTGTCTCCTTTGCCATTTTTCCCTTTTTCAATTCTGGGGTGGGCGGCGAAGGCTTCACCGGGTTGTAAAACGCCGTCTAGGGTGTCTAAGCCGATTGTTTCTAGGGTGCGGGGGTCGAGTCTGTAGGGCTGTGCGGCTTCCCAAAGTGCTAGCAGTTTGTCGCCCCAATAAATGATGTTGGTGTTGGCAATGTTTTTGATTTTGACATCAAAGATGTTGGCTAGCGGGCCCCCTGGCTTTTGTGTTCCGAAAACGCCTCGGTGGAGGATTTTTCCTGCTTTTTGTTCGGCGAGATAGCCTTCTGTGCGGACGAATCGGTTGCGGAAATGGGCGCGGCCTTCGGATATTACGATCGCACAAATCATCCCGTCGCCGTCAAACGGATGGTGGATGCGCTGGCCGTTGACATCTAATAATCCGGGCCCGTTGCGAAAGAATGTGCCTTGCAAGCCGGGGGGGATTTCGCCTTCTATGTCGTCAATCCAGTAGTCGGATTCGTTGGGTTGGGATTCGTAGCCGCGCTGCCAGTCTGTGCGATCGTATGATAGGTTTTGGGCGGCTGTTTGAGGTTGGGAAATCTGTAATTTTTGCATGGGTGTAATAAGCTTTTCTTGATTTAACCGCAGAGAACACAGAGGGCGCAGAGAGAAGGAAAGCCGGAGAATGGGGCAACACAGTTAAATTCATCCGTGTATCTGTGTTTGCCTGCCTTTATTTGCTATCTGCGGTGCGACTTTGTGACCTTACTGTCGGTACTAAGTCGGGAAAGTATTCGGGCATGAAATGCTGTCCGCCTGGTTTGGAACTGCCTGGTTCTGGTTCTAATACGGGAAGAGACTTTTGATTGTTTGGATCGCTGCTTTCTGTACTGTCGGCGGGCAGCCAATTTAAGAAGGGTAGGGGCAGAAGTGTGGACAGGTTTGTGATGACTATTAGCAGCCAGAGGTTATCGAAATTGCGATCGGTAATTCCTAGCAAGTGGGTCAAAAGTGCGCCGCCTTCGTGGGACAAAAGTCCTGCTAAATTTGTGACTGACATCAACACGGCAAATAAAGTTGCTTCGACGCCGGGGGGACACAATCTGGCGGAGAGTACGAGCACCGGCATATAAGCAATTTGTCCGATTACTGTCAGGATTAGGCTGTCTCCGATGCTGAACCATTGATCGTCAATTCCTAAAGATCGGTTGGCATGAGTTACTAATAATAAAGTAGTCATGCCCAAAGCTGTCGCTATGACGGTTGACCAGCCAAAAATTACTCGAAATGGAACTGTTTTGAGGAAGCGCTGAAACAGCCAGATGCCGGCGAGGGAGGCAATGCTGGTAACGAGGCGCACTCGGCCGAGAAATTCTGGTTGAAAGCCTAATTCGTTGGTGGTGAAAAAGAAGAAGGCGGAGTCTGAGCTTGGGGTGGCTTGCCAGAGGAAGAGAAAGGCTGTGGGTAGCCAAATTGTTTTTTGGGTAACAGCTTGCCGTAGTTGTTTGAATTGGTCTTTGACTGTTTCAAAGTCGGTTCTTTTGTTGGTTTTTTCTTCGGCAATTAACCAAGCTGTTGCTGATACAATTAGCGGGAAAGATGCGGTGATTAAAAAGATAGTATGAGTGCTGAAGTGTTGCAGCAGGGAACCGCTGAGGTAGGCGGTAATTAGTCCGCCGAGGGCTGCAGCGCCCCAAGACAAGGATTGCAGGGAACCGGCGTCGGTAACGGATTCTTTTCTGGCCCTTTCGACTACCAGGGAGTCGGCGATTACGTCGCTGACGGCGAGGGATAGGGAACTCAGGGCGATCGCGCCTGTAGCTGCCAGCGGTGTGTGTACAATTGTTGCGAGGCTCACCCATGCTGACGTTCCCAGCAGCCCGGAGAGGACGATGTAAGGGCGTCTGCGGTAGCCGAATATCGGCAAACCGTCCGACATGAAGCCGAAGACGGGTTTGATAATCCAAGGCAGGGCGACGACGCCCAGCATTGCCGAGACTTCTGCCGGACTCATGCCGAGTTCGTCTTTGAGAAAGAAGCTGACGGCTAAGCGGGCTAGTCCGAGAATGCCTTGGACGAAGTAAATCAGTAAGATGGCTATGAGTTCGGGGGTTGGCTCATTCCCAAAGAATACTTTTTCTTTTAAAGATTCTTTGAGTTTGCTGACGCCGGAGGGGGAAACGAGCATTTGAGCAATATTTCTTAATGAATCTCAATATTTATAACACATTCTTAATGAGTTGGGGGAACTGCCGGAGGTGGGAGGCGAGAGTGGCGGGGATCTGGTAAGTGCTATAAAATTGTATTTATCTTGAATTTAAGCGTGTTTTGTAATAATAAAAACCGAAAAACGAACCGCGAAGGCGCGTTAGGCGAAGCCGCGCGTAAACCCTAGGACGCCAAGCAAGAGAAAGAAGAAAAAACTCACAACTGCGGTCAGCTTTGTTATATGATTATTGACCCTAAAAATGTGCCGGAAATTACGGGTTCTAAGTACCCTCAGCAATTCCAATCTGCTGTTGCGGGGAGAGTTAAAAAACGCTTGGGCGATGCTGCCGGATTGCAGAATTTTGGGGTAAATTTGGTGAGACTTGCGCCGGGAAGTTGTTCTGCTCTCAGGCATTGGCATACCCGTCAAGATGAGTTAATCTATGTTCTGGAAGGGGAAGTTACTCTGATTACAAATGCGGGAGAGCAAGTGCTGCAACCGGGTATGGCGGCTGGTTTTCCGGCGGGTGATGCAGATGGGCATCATTTAGTCAACCGCTCGAATGCAGATGTGGTTTATCTGGAAATTGGCGATTCCCTTCGGGATAGCTTCGCTTCACGCACTGATGGTGATTCAGCCACTTATCCCGATTATGATTTAATTGCCAAAGCTAGCGATAATGGTTGGATTTTTACGCACAAAAACGGCGAGATTTATGAGAATTAAAAAAATATGAGTCAAGTGAATCTTTGGACTTCGGCGGAACACGCTTTGTGGTATCTGGCTAAGGCTGATGGAATTCCTCACCGCACTGAAGGTGAAGCGGTTTTGTTGGAGGAAGTGCCGAAAAATGTGAAGCGAATTCTGGATGTGGGTACGGGAGACGGGCGGTTGCTGGGTCTGCTTAAGTGCGATCGACCAAATGTTGAATGTGTGGCGATCGACTTTTCGCCGACAATGCTGGAAAAAGCCAGAATTCGCTTTGCTGATGACCCAAATGTCACGGTAATCGAACACAATTTTGATGAATCGCTACCGGATTTGGGCAAGTTTGATGCGGTTGTTTCTAGTTTTGCGATTCATCATGTAGCAGACGATCGCAAACGTTCGCTTTACACTGAGATTTTCGAGCTTTTGGAACCGGGAGGCATTTTTTGCAACTTGGAGCACGTAGCGTCCGCAACTCCGGCTTTACATGAGAGATTTCGAGAGGCGATCGGTATTAGCGATTCGCCCGACGATCCGTCTAATAAATTGCTGGATGTGGAAACGCAATTGCGCTGGTTTAGAGAAATTGGTTTTACCGATGCAGACTGTTATTGGAAGTGGCGGGAGCTCGCTTTATTAGTTGGAGTGAAACCTGTTTAGCTGGGGATAAGGACACGGCAGTTCCGTGTCCCTACAAATATTGCATACAATCTGTATGAGTTGCGTGAATTAATTAAATTAAATCCGGGACTTTAGGTTTGATTCGGCGCTCGTACCAGTTCATTAACGGGGTGGAACTAATACCGTGCAGAATCACAGAAAGTACGATCGTTGTAAAGGTAATCCAGGCAATTTTTTCGGCGGTTTCGCCTTTCAAACCGTCACCGAAAGCATAAGTAAGATAATAGATAGAACCGACACCACGAATGCCGAACCAACCGCACAGCAAGCGGCTGGCGGGATGTAAAGAACTGCCGATCGTACTAATCCATGCTCCCACAGGCCGAATTAAAAAAATTAACAATCCACCTACTAAGAGGGAGTATCCTCCATAGGCCAACATAGGCTCTAAACGCAAAAGCGAACCTAATAGTAAAATAGTTGCTACTTCCATTAACTTTTCTATGCGCTCGGTAAAGTGCAGTTGGGAAAGCGGCTTTTCTGGGTTGCGGTAACTCCGCTGCGCGACAATTCCTGCTACAAAAACTGCGAGAAATCCGTAGCCGTTGACTACTTCTGTGAGGGAATATGCGCTCAGAATTGTGCTGAGAGCAATGAAATCTTCCATTAATTGATCTGCAGGTTGATAGCGTTGGAGTTGGCGATCGATCCAGGTGACGGCTTTAGCTACTAAAATTCCCATAACGATAGCTGCGCCAATCGCCCAAATCAAGTCAACTGCTACCCACTGCGAAAACCAGTTCGACCAGTTGTTATCTTTTAGCGAATAAATGCCGAAATAAACAAAGGGAAAAGCTAAAGCATCGTTTAAACCGCCTTCTGATGTTAAACCAAAGCGCAATTCATCGCGATCGTCTAGATGAGCTAACTGAACTTCTGAGGCTAAAACTGGATCTGTGGGAGCGAGAATTGCTCCCAGTAAAATCGCCGGGCCCCAATCTAATTTCACAAACCAATGAGCGACGGCGGCGACCGCAAAAATAGAAATTGGCATTAAAAAACCGATCAGCCGTGCTGTGGAATTCCAGGCCCAAAGTTGGAGCGGGCGATTCATTTTTAAGCCACAACTGAACAGAGAAACAATAACTACAAATTCTGTAAGTCTTTCTAAAAATTCAGCTTCGGGACGCAAGTCAATCAGCTTGATGCCGTAGGGCCCCAATCCGATACCGACAATTAGATAAATTAAGGCATAAGATACAGGCAATCGCGAAATCCAGCCGGAACCCAAGGTAACGGTAAGCAGGAGGATGCCAATAACTAGCAAGTTGAGAATGTAATCATCCACCATAACGATCGCACTTTTAATCAGGTTTACCAAGTGCGATTTTTACAGATAAAAGCTTCTGGGGCATCCACCGTCCGCTAGATTCAGCTATCCTCCGAAAGTTGCAGTTTTTATGCTAAATGACTAACAACTCACAACTCACAACTACTGACTGCTGACTACTGACTGCTGACTAATGACTAATAACTAATGACTAATGACTTTTTTCAGTAGCGATGATGTGCAAATCTACGTGTTTGAGCGATCGCACTAACTGTTGAGTCAAAGAACCACGCAGCAGCAATTTCCAGCGGGATTGCTGGCTTTCGCCGATCACAATTTGAGTAACGCGATACTGTTTAGCTACCTCGGAAATCGCTTTGGCTATATTAGTGCCGTTTACCCGCAAAAATTTCCCGTTAAATTCTTGACACAGTTTCTCACAAGTTTCAACGTGCAAGCTTTCTGCTTTTGTTAAAAATCGGTCTGGATCGTTGACAAACACAGCATAAAATGGGGCATTCATGTAGCTCGCAATCCTCGCGCCTCGCCGCAGCAGTTGCAAAGAATTCGGATAAGTCGAGATGCACACTAAAACTCGTTCGTGAATGTTGCAAGATTGACCTTTTAAAGTTGCTGCATCGTCTTCCACAGTGTCTGCGACTTCTCGCAGGGCGAGTTCTCGCAAAGCGATTAAATGACGGCGCTGGAAAAAGTTTTCTAAAGATTGTTCAATTTTTTCGGGAGCATAAATTTTGCCTTCTAGCAACCTTTCTTCTAAAGTTTCCGGCGTGACATCTACAACGACTATTTCGTCAGCATCTTCGAGGACGCGATCGGGGACTCGCTCTCGCACTACAACTCCGGTAATTCTAGCTACTAAATCGTTGAGACTTTCTATGTGCTGAATGTTAAGGGTAGAGAAAACATCAATTCCAGCCTTGAGAATTTCTTCCACATCTTGATATCGTTTTTCTCGCAGAGAACCGGGAATGTTTGTATGAGCGAGTTCGTCTATTAATGCTAATTGAGGACGGCGTGCTATGACAGATTCTGTATCCATTTCGGTGAGCATTTTTTCGCCGCGTAGCATTTGTTTTTTGGACACTATTTCCAATGCTTCTGCTTTAGCTGCTGTCTCTTTCCTGCCGTGAGTTTCTAACAGTCCAATTACCACATCAATGCCTTCAGATTTGAGCGTGTGTCCTTCTTCCAGCATTCGGAACGTTTTGCCGACACCGGGGGCCATGCCGATAAATATTTTGTGCTTTCCCCGGCGGGAGGTGCGATCGTAAGTGCGGTTAGGTTGGGCATAAACCGCGTCTGGATTGTTAGTAAGTTCGCTAGACTGAATCATAGCTGAGTTGTCAGTTGTTCTTTGTTCGTTGTTCGTTGTTAGTCACATTTGTAGGTTGGGTTGAACGAAGTGAAACCCAACTCCAACTTGAACTGAAGTGTTGGGTTTCGTTCCTCAACCCAACCTACGTATATTGTAAACGGTCGAGAGCCAAATTCAGTTGGAGGACGTTAACTCCCGGTTCACCGAAAATGCCAATAAATCTGCCCTCTGTATTTTTGGATACCAACATTTCTACTTGATTGATATTGAGCGATCGCACTGTTGCTATCCGCTGAATTTGCGATCGAGCTGCCTCTACGCTAATGTGCGGATCGAGGCTAGAACCCGAGGTGTAGACTAAATCAGCAGTTGGTTTGATACCAGCTTTGTTGAGGCGATCTAATTCAACTTGCACCCCCTGAAAACCATCTTTCTCATTACCTCGTTTCAGCAAACCAGAGTTACTGGGGGCAAGGTTGCTCGCTCCCGAAACACCCGTTCTTTGACTAACATTTTCTCCCTTTGTCGGATCGTAATTTTCTGTCGCAAAGCTGCTGTAGTTTGTGGTGCTGGGACGACCCCAAAAATATCTTTCTGAGGAGAAAGGCTGACCGATTAAAGCAGAGCCAACTACAACTCCTTGGTTGGTAATTAAGCTGCCGTTTGCCTGGGAGTTGAAGGCAATTTGGCCGATTACTAGCAAGATTAAAGGGTAAATAATGGCTGTAATTCCCCACAAAACCAGGGTAAGGCGAATGGCTCTAATTATTTCTCTCATAAATTACCTCGATCGGTTATTTGCTAAGGGTTAAATATTGACTAAAATCTTTCCGGCTGAAAGATGACTACGAACAAGTAAATAGAAAGGGCGATAATCACCAAACCTAGGAGACTTAAACCCCAGACAGCTTTTCGGGTCAAATCTTCACCCGCTGCAGCGTAAACAGCGGGGGCAACTATAGCATTGAAACACATTACTAGAAATAGCTGCACCGGGATTGGGTGGCGCTGCCAAAACATTTGTGCTAACTCAAGAATTTCTTGGAAATCTCTAGGAAAAATATCATTCAGCAAATCATTCCGTTTCATGAATTCTCCTTATTTTGGGAATAAATATCGGTGTTTCTATTAGATGATTTTTGTGGGAAAATCGAGGCATAGCCTCTGGATCTGCGTTCCTCGGCAGAGCCGGGGAACGAGATTAATCCGTCTTTCCCGATCTATGCTAACCCAACGGCGGTAATCAAAACATCAATAATTTTGATGGCAATAAACGGCGCGACTGCCCCGCCCAATCCGTAGATTAAAATGTTCCGCTGCAACAGTTGATTTGCAGTCAAGGGTCTAAACTTTACACCAGTTAATGCTAGGGGAATCAAAGCTGGAATAATCAAAGCATTGTAAACTAATGCTGACAAAACCGCAGATTGACCGCTGGCTAAACCCATGACGTTTAATGCGCCTACGGGGGCAAACATGGCGGGAATAATTGCAAAATATTTAGCTATATCGTTGGCTAGGGAAAATGTAGTCAGCGCGCCGCGAGTAATCAGCAATTGTTTGCCAATTGTAACTAAATCAATTAGTTTGGTGGGGTCAGAATCTAAGTCCACCATGTTTGCAGCTTCCTTCGCTGCTTGGGTTCCAGAATTCATCGCCAGTCCTACATTTGCTTGTGCTAGTGCGGGTGCGTCGTTGGTTCCGTCTCCTGTCATTGCGACTAATTTGCCCTCGGCTTGTTGTTTGCGAATTACGTCGATTTTGTCCTCGGGAGTTGCTTCGGCAATGAAGTCGTCAACGCCTGCTTCATCGGCAATTACTGATGCTGTAATCCGGTTATCTCCGGTGAGCATAATGGTGCGAATTCCCATTTTTCGCAGTTGGTCAAATCGATCGCGAATTCCCGGTTTAATCACATCTTTCAAATAGATAATGCCGTAGGTGTCGCTGCCTTGACAAACAGCTAAGGGTGTGCCTCCAAGCCGGGAAACTCGCTCGTAAGCTGCATCGAGATCCGGCCCGAAATTGCCGCCGCGCGATCGCACAAAACCCTTCACCGCATCAACCGCACCCTTGCGAACCTCCGTCCCATCGGGCAAATCCGTGCCAGACATCCGCGTTTTTGCGGAAAAATCAAGCCCTGTGGCGTTGGTGCGATCGAACTCCACCTGTGCGCCCAAATTCTGAGCCAAACGGACGATCGACTTTCCCTCTGGAGTATCGTCAAACACACTCGCAGCAAGGGCTACACTCGCAACCTCCTCCAGCGAGTGACCGTTTACCGGAATGAACTCCTCGGCTAAACGGTTCCCCAGCGTGATCGTCCCCGTTTTGTCCAAAATCAGCGTATTCACGTCGCCACAAGCCTCCACGGCGCGTCCAGAGGTCGCTATCACGTTAAACTGAGCGACGCGATCCATGCCCGCAATGCCGATCGCGCTCAGCAAACCGCCGATCGTTGTTGGAATCAGCGCCACCAGCAGCGAAATCAGCGTCACCACGCCCACAGGGGTTTTCACGTAATTGCCGATCGGCGGAATCGTCGAAACCACAATCAAAAACACCAGAGTCAACACCGCTAGCAGCACCGTCAGCGCGATCTCATTCGGTGTTTTCGAGCGTTCTGCGCCCTCCACCAGCGCGATCATCCTGTCCAAAAACCCCTTACCGGGGTCGGCCATCACCCGCAGCGTCAATTCGTCGGAAAGGATGCGCGTACCGCCGGTGACGGAACTGGCGATGTCCGAACCCGGTTCCTTGAGCACCGGCGCGGATTCGCCAGTGATCGCAGATTCATCTACCGAGGCGACACCTGCGATCACTTCGCCGTCGGCAGGAATGACATCGCCTGCGATCACTTTAATTTGGTCGCCGCGTCTCAGGGATGTCGAACTAACTTCTTGAATTGAACCGTCTGGTAGGAGTTTGCGGGCTGTTGTGTCGGCTTTGGTCGATCGCAGTGCGTCTGCTTGCGCTTTCCCCCGCCCTTCTGCTATCGCTTCGGCAAAATTAGCAAATACCAAAGTAAAGAACAAAATAAACGTGACTAAACCGTTGAAAACTCTCTGATTTTCGCCGGGAACCGGGCCGAACAGCGTCGGGTCGATCGTTAATAATGCAGTCACAATTGTGCCAACCCACACCACAAACATCACCGGATTTTTTAGCATTACCCGTGGGTTTAGCTTGACAAAGGCTTCTTTAAAAGCTCTTTGATAAAGACCTTTTGTATTTGCTTTTGGCGTGTGCTTGCGAGACTCGCGAGAGCCTCTAGCAGGTTTTTTTGGGGAATCTGGAGTATGGGAAGAAGCCATGTCGATTTTAGATTTTAGATTTTAGATTTTAGATTTGGGATTAGGGATTTGGGATTTTAGATTTGGAATTGTTGCCAGCAACAGCAGTTTATTGTCGCTGCATTACTTAATGCAATCTACATCTACTGTCCGCTGTTTGGTGTCGGGGTTGTCGCTTCAGGCGAAGGCGTTGCTAAAGGTGTTGTGGGTACAGTTATCGATGCTGGTTCAAACTTGCCGCTGCTAATTTCATATCCTTCGGCAATTGGCCCTAAAGCTAAAACTGGGAAAAATGTCAGCGCGCCTAGAATTAAGATTACTCCTGCGGTTACGCTAGTGAACAAAACAGAATCGGTTCTGAGAGTGCCCGTTGTTTCGGGAACCAGTTGTTTGTTCGTCATGCTGTCGGCTAAAAGTAGCAGGGCAATAATTGGAATGTAGCGCCCCAACAGGAGGCTAAAACACGTGCTTAAATTCCACCAAACTCCTGTCGGCGCGGGTTGAGAGTCGGCCAATCCTTCCAAGCCCGAACCGTTGTTGGCTGCAGCCGAAGCGTATTCGTACATCACCTGGGAAATGCCGTGAAATCCCGGGTTGCTGATGCCGCTCAAACTGTCGGTAAGGGCGAGGGTAATTGCACCGGGGATTAAAACTGCGATCGGGTGAATTAGCAAGACAACGCTGGCTAAAACAATTTCCCGTTTCTCAATTTTGCGTCCCAAAAATTCCGGCGTTCTCCCCACCATCAATCCGGTGAGAAATACGCTCAAAATTGAGTAGATAAATAAGTAAGCTGTTCCCGTTCCTTGTCCGCCCCAAACGATTTGTAGAAACAAATTAAACAGAGTGGCAAAACCACCGGGAGGCATTAAAGAATCGTGCATTCCGTTGACGGCACCGCACATTGTGCCAGTGGTAGTCACCGCCCACAGTGCAGTTTGTGCCCAGCCAAATCTAACTTCTTTTCCTTCTAAATTTGGCTGCTGCGAACCCAGTAAATTATTGATTTGAGGGTTGCCACCGTACTCGCCAAACGCTGCAATGCCAATCAAGAAAACATAGATGGCAAACACCATCCAAAAAATCAGCCATCCCTGCTTTTTGTTGTTGGCAAATCTGCCGTAGGTGTGAATCATAGCTGCTGGTATAGAAACCATTGCTAGTGTTTCCAGCAGGTTGGTAAAAGGGTTTGGATTTTCAAAGGGATGAGCCGAGTTAATGGCAAAAAAACCGCCGCCATTTTCTCCGAGTTCTTTGATACTTTCAAAGTGAGCTACTGGGCCGCGAGCAATTATTTGCGTGCCGCCTTCTAAGGTACGGGCTACGGCCGGCCCTGCTAGGGTTTCTGGCACTCCAGAAATTAGCAAAAGTAAGGCAATTATTAAAGAAAGTGGTAGCAGAATCCTGGTGAGGGATTGAATTAAATCGATGTAAAAGTTGCCCAATGGACGGCCGGTTAAGCCCCGGATAAATGCAATGCCTACTGCTAAACCAGTTGCTGCTGAGGTAAACATTAAAAATCCCAGGGTTAACTGGGACAAATAAGTAAATGTTGTCTCCCCGGAGTAATGCTGTTGGTCGGTATTTGTGAGGAATGAAATAGTTGTGTGCAGCGCAGTATCCCAGGTTGGGGCAGTTAAGCCGGTGGGATTTAAAGGCAGCACTCCTTGAAGCATGAAAATTAGGAAAACAAATATGCCCATTGCTGCATTGCTGTACAGTAGCGATCGCGCATATTGCCAACCTGTCATCGAATCTATAGACCGGATATTGCTGGCTTTATAGATGAGTTGTTCTAGAGGTTTAATAGCTGGGTCGAGAATGGTTGGTTCTCCCATGTACACCCGCGCCATGTAATTACCAAAAATAGGGGCGATCGCTACTACAATGATTAGCGTTAATGCGATTTGAATTAATCCTTCAAGCATAACTGAGCCAATACTTCCTTAAAAGTGCAATCTGCTTTTAAAAATCAATATACTTGCTGTTAGGATTTTTGATAATCAGCCCGCAGGTATAAGTTGCTGTTTAGCCGTTATGATTAGCTGCTATATATTTTCACTGACTGACAAATGTTTAAATATTTAGCAGTATCTATACTTGCAGATATAGATGTTATCTAAACGCTTGTTTTTGCGTCACAGGAGACAAATTTTGGCGATGAAAAACCGCAGGTATAAGGCAGAGAGTAGAGTGTAAATATAAAATATAAAATGGATGGATAAGGGATGTTAAACAGCTTATTAAAAATTACAGACAACCGGGCAATTCAAGAGAAGTATTTGCGGGGGAGGTGGTCGATCGCAATTTTATTCGCGATCGTTGTAGTGCTGGAATTTACTACGCCGTCGGAGTATCTGTTTGGGTATTTGTACACAGGGCCGATTTTATTGGCAAATTCGCGCTTGAGTCGGTTGGGTAAGTTGCAAATTACGCTGGTATCGGCAGCTTTGACGCTGTTAAATTTGTTTGTTCCTCCTGGAGAAACGATCGCCCTAGCAACTGTAGCAAATAGATCGATCGCAGTCATGGCTTTAGGGGTGACGGGATATTTAAGCGATCGCAACCAGCAGTACCAAGAGACGATCGCGATCGCTAAAGCTGAGTTGCAGTCGCAGCAGCAGCTAGCAAGCATCCGAGAAGATTTTGTCTCTACTTTGAGTCACGACTTAAAAACGCCGATGCTGGGGGCGATAGAAACAATTAAAGCTTTTGGGTCAGCAAAATTTGGGAATGTCACCGCCAGTCAGCAAAAAGTTCTCGAAACAATGGCGCGATCGCACAAAATGTCTCTACAATTAGTAGAAACGCTGCTGGATGTTTACCGCAACGATGCCGAAGGTTTAAAACTGCAACTTGCGCCCGTAAATTTAGTAGCTTTGGCAGAAGAAGTAATCGCAACACTCATCCATTTATCGGCGGCGCGCCGAGTTTACATTAATATGAGTTACGGAGAGTCAGATTTCCGCCGCTCTTTGTGGGTAAATGGCGATGCGGTGCAACTCCAGCGCGTTTTTGTTAATTTGCTAACAAACGGAATTAACCATTCTCCTCGCGGTGGCAAGGTAGAAATAATCATGGAATCTTATTCGAGTTTTCAGGTGGTGAAAGTTATCGATAGCGGGTTGGGAATTACTGCCGATGAACTGCCCCACTTGTTTGAGCGTTTTTATCAAGGACACAGCGATCGGCAAGCCAAAGGTTCGGGATTAGGATTATACTTATCTCGCCAAATTATTGACGCCCACGGCGGTATAATTTGGGCAGAAAATAAATTGCCACACGGTGCTTTATTTGGATTCCGACTCCCTGCTATCCCACAGAAATGAAACCAGCTTATCCGTTGCGAATTCTCCTAGTTGAAGACGACGAACTGTTTCGGTTGGGGCTGCAAACGCGGTTGCAACAAGAAAGTTGCTTGCAAGTAATTGCCGAGGCTGAAGATGGCGAAACCGCAGTAGAACTGACTCAGGAACACTTGCCAGATGTGGTAGTTCTCGATGTCGGTTTGCCTGGAATTGGCGGTATTGAAGCGTGCCGCCAAATTAAACAGCGACATCCAGCAATTCCCGTTTTAATCTTAACATCTCATTCCCAAAAATCCTTAATTGAAAGATTGATTAGTGCGGGTGCTCAGGGCTATTGCCTCAAGGGAATTGCGGCGGAAACTTTGGTTTTAGCAATTCGATCGGTAGCGGCGGGTGCTTCGTGGTGGGATCAGGCGGCAACTGCGGAAATTCGGGCAGTTTTTGCTAATCCTGAACCTGTGAAAATTGGGTCAAAATCCGAAGTTTTGGAAAATCCGCTGACGAAGCGAGAACAGGAAATCTTGGCTTTAGTTGCGGGGGGGAAAAGTAATCAGGAAATTGCACAAATATTGTACATTGCTCCGGGGACTGTGCGGGTTCACGTCCACGCGATTTTGCAAAAGTTAGAAGTGCGCGATCGCACTCAAGCTGCTGTACTCGCAATTCAGAAAGGATTGGTAGCAGAAGAACTTTTGGTGATCGAACCCTAAAAAAGCGAGTTGTGTACTGGAATTGTCGGTTTTTTAAAGGAATTATTGGCTAAACCCGCCCCTATCAAAAGGCTTCTGTTGCAGGTTCATGGGAAATTAGTATTCGTCTTGATTGTTAATTTTACTCATGACATTGAATTTGTGAATTTGCTAAGGTAGACAGGCCTTAATTTTCCTACCGTCATCTAACCAAAGGTGTATTATGCCAAATTTTATCAGTTCAGTTTTTAGTTCGATCGCCTTTATCGACTCTGCCCTTCCCGACAGCCAAACTCTCCACAACGGCATCGCAGCGGGGACAGAAGTTATTACCCTCGATGCGGCGCGGGATGGAGTAGAACAAATTACTGAGGCACTAGCGAGTCGCAGCAATATTAAAAGCATTCATATTATCTCCCACGGCCGCCCCGCGAGTTTACTGCTAGGCGCGATCGATCTAAACTTGACAAATTTAAAAACTTATGCTAGTCAATTGCAGCGTTGGTGGCGATCGCTGGCAGACAGTGGAGAGATTTTGCTGTACGGGTGCGATGTAGCGGCGGGGGAAAAGGGCGCTAACTTTGTGCAGCAACTGAGTCAGCTAACTAAGGCAAAAATTGCTGCTTCTCGATCGCCGATCGGCAGTTCGGCTATGGGCGGAGATTGGGAATTAGATTATACAACAGGAGCGGTGTCCTCTGGGCTGGCGATCGACCCAGCCACAAGAGCCGCCTATCAATTTGCCTTCGGTCTAAACTTATTGGGACAAGCAGAAATTCCGGCAAGTACAAATTTTGAAGGAACCCAGGTAGGTGGACTGTCTGGCCTTACCTACGCGGGAAACAACACTTACTACGCTATCTCCGACGGCCGCAATACTGGTGGCAGTCCCGATCCGTCTCGCTTTTACACCGTCACTATACCGAATGTGAGTTCGGGTAGCTTGGCAACAGGAGGAGTGGCTGTTACAGGAGTGAAACTGATTGGCAATCCGCCTCCCTTTGCACCAGATACATCGGATACAGAGGGCATTGGCTTCATCGGTGGCAATGTCTTCGTCTCTTCTGAAGGCAATTTCTCGACAAATACCCAGCCTTTTATCAACAGATTCGACATTGCAACCGGACTTCAAAACCTAGCACTGACTATTCCTTCTCCCAAATACGACGTATCAGTAAATCCTGCCAGCGGCATCCGCAACAATCAAGGTTTTGAAACTCTGACCATTACTCCCAGTCAAAGTTTTCTGTTTACAGCAACAGAAAATGCTCTCAAACAAGACGGCCCGGCTACAGGTACAACGGCTACCATCGGCACTCGATCGCGAATTTTAAGATATAACTTAGCCACAAACACCGCAAACGGAGAATTTCTTTACAACACCGATCCAGGCAATGGCATTTCTGAAATGCTGGCCGTTGATGATAATACGCTGCTGGTTCTCGAACGTTTTTTCAACCCAGCTACACTGTCAGGCGATTTGAAGCTTTATCAAATTTCTTTAACGGGTGCGACTGACATTCAAAGCAATACTGGCTTGATTGCTTCTGGTGTTGCTGGCATTACACCGGTATCGAAAACTCCGATCGCTAGTACTGCTTATTTCCTCAGTGCAGCCTCTCCGCCGCTTGTAGACAATTTTGAAGGGATGACATTTGGGCCTTCTCAAACGGCAACTGGGAAGCGAACGCTCATTCTTGTCAGTGACAACAATTTTGGCTCCCCTTTTCCCCTTCCCACCAGATTCGCAGCCTTTGCAGCCAACAACGCACCTGTACTCAACAACAGCCTAACGCCGATACTAACACCCATTAAGGTAGATGTACCTCCTGCCAGCAACACCGGCACCTTAGTTTCTGCTTTAATTGCAGGTGCTGTTACAGATCCCGACACCGCCGACACTCAAGGAATTGCAGTCACGGCGACAGACAATACTAACGGCAGTTGGGAATATTCAACTGATAGCGGTGCGACTTGGACGGCATTCGGCACCCCGTCAACAGCAGCAGCGAGACTGGTAGCAGGCACTGCCCGCATTCGCTTTGTTCCCAATGCTGACTACAACGGCACTGCCAATATCACTTATCAGGCATGGGATGGAACGACAACAAACTCTGGCAGTAATAATATCCTCACGAACGGCGGGACGGCTGATATTTCGACTGCCAGCAGTATGGGGGGGTTAGCAGCTTTCAGTACAGCCAGCGAGACAGCAACAATTACCGTCGATACGATCGTACCTGCTGCTGCCAATCTAGTTGCTACCAACATTACCGTCGCTGGCGGCACTGCACAAACTTTTACGGTAGATTACAGCGACAATGTTGCTGTCAACAGCAGCAGTTTGGATAATTCAGATATCCGGGTAACTGGGCCGGGCGGATTTAGCCAATTAGCAACATTGGTAAGCTTTACACCGATCGGCAACGGCACTCCGCGCACGGCTACCTATCAGATTGCTGCGCCTGGGGGCAGTTGGGATTTGGGTGACAATGGGAATTATGCGATCGCAATCGAATCGGGCCAAGTTAGCGATATCAATAATAACTTTGTCGCAGCCAGCAACTTGGGAAGCTTTAATGTCAATATTCCCAACCCAGGCACTTTTAATTTTAGTGCTGCCAATTACGAGATCGGTGAAAGCGGGGGTGTTGCGACAATTACCGTGACTCGGACAAGCAATACTAATGTGGCGGCTGATATCAGCTACAGCACTTCCGACGGGACTGCTAATGCAGGCAGTGACTACACGGCAACATCAGGAACCTTAAACTTTGCGATCGGGGCAACAAGCAAAACTTTTACGATTCCAATTAACGATGACACCTTAGTAGAGGAAAGTGAGATTGTTGCGCTTAGTCTGAATAATCCCACAAACGGTGCGAGTGTGGGAGCGCAAAGTACGGCGAATTTGACAATTTTAGATAACGATGTAGCACCAACTCCAACGCCGACAAGTCCGACTCCGACAAGTCCGACTCCGACAAGTCCAACGCCGACAAGTCCAACGCCGACAAGTCCGACTCCGACAAGTCCGACTCCGACAAGTCCAACGCCGACAAGTCCAACGCCGACAAGTCCGACTCCGACAAGTCCAACGCCGACAAGTCCGACTCCGACAAGTCCGACTCCGACAAGTCCAACGCCGACAAGTCCAACGCC
>NZ_JAUBPB010000167.1:0-1412 GCF_036700545.1 Microcoleus sp. SVA1B4 | reverse complement strand
GGGAGCATCCCGATTTTGCAAGTATACAAAAGTATGATATGATGTATTGTTTTTTTGGAAAACCGACACTTAGCTTCCCGAAAAAATATGTTTTAGAGTCAATAAGCCATTTTATAGCAACTGAAGAATAGAGTGTCTCAAGAGTTACAATAGTCAATAAATAATTTTGAGGGAATCAAAATGACGCCTGACTACCCGAGCACGTTTACAAGCTCATACTGCTGAAATCGCCAAAATTTTATACAGAAACACTCCCCCCGAGGCATTAGAGAGCCTGGAAACAATAGAAGGTCACCTGAGAAAACAATGGATAGAGATAGTGGGACCCCAAGTTGCTTTTTTTTTATCAAAGAAACCACGGGGACAGACAAAGGACGTCCCCGAACAGTAAAAAGCTGTGTGGGTGAGTTAAAAATTACCGAAAAACAAGCAGAAAAATTAAATCTCAAAAAATCGACTCGCTTGGCCCCTGTTTTTGAGAAATGCTGTCTGCGACAAGTAGCCCTGTTATCCTATTCCAAGGCATCTCAAGAAATTGAAGTACAGACGGGAGTCAAGATAGGTCATACCAGTTTACATAGATTGGTAGAAAACCAAGAGTGGGTTGAACCAGTAGCAGAAGCCCCCATTAAAGAAACCAGCGTAGATGGAGGGAAAGTGCGTGTTAGAGGACCAAAAGGAGAGGGTTCTCACTGGCTGGATTACAAAGCAGTTAGTCTTCATGGCAGCTTTTATGGTGCATATTTTCTGGAAAATGAAGTATTGATTGATTATGTCAATCGTCAGCCGTTAAATTCCCTAGTGACTTGTTTAGGTGATGGACATGACGGAATTTGGAATATCATCGGTAAATTCAATCCGGATGGTAATCGCCGAGAAATCTTAGACTGGTATCATTTAGTAGAAAATCTGTACAAAGTAGCAGGGTCTAGGAAACGGCTGTCTCAAGCCAAAGAATTGTTGTGGCAAGGTCGTATAGATGAAACCATTAAGTTGTTTGAGTTGTGCAGTAGTCGTCAGGCTACTAACTTTTGTAAATATCTCACAAAACATCGGAATCGAATTGTCAACTATCAACTCTTATCCAGCCAAAAGATTTGTTCTATTGGGTCGGGAGCGGTGGAATCATTAGTGAAACAGATTGATAGAAGATTAAAAATTTCCGGCGCTCAGTGGGGGAGTGAAAATATTAATCAAATGCTCAAACTTAGGTGTGCTTACTTGAATGAATTAATCTAGAATATAGATACCTCTTTTTTATTTTTCTTCCCAAATCCCATACTTTAGATACTCCTCTCTCGCCAGTTCGGTTAGCGTGCGGGCGATAACTTTTGCGTTCTATCATATAGCGGAGGGCGAAAAATTTTGGCTCTTATCATACTTTTAACCATTTACAAAACCGGGATGCTCCC
>NZ_JAUBPB010000065.1:30918-39366 GCF_036700545.1 Microcoleus sp. SVA1B4 | reverse complement strand
CGTCCAAAAAGGACGGGCGGGACGCCCATCCCACAATAACAATTAAAATTGTAAGTTATTTAATTCGCGCTCCTAAGTGAATTTACGTGAGGAAACGTAAGATACAGATGGTTGAAAAGCTGGCTCTATAAGCATTATTCCTTTTTCCTTCTACTTAATTTATTGATTAATTGATATCCTGATTAAAGCAAATTAGTGGGATGAGGATTTTTTAACCGCAGATGTCAGCAGATGAACACAGATGCACGCTGATGGGATTTCTGAAGAGTTTCAGCTCTGACTTAATTAGTCATTCATGCGCCGGATAAACTCTAAGGGCAAACCGTCTGTATCGGCAATAAAAGCTACTTCGTAAACATTTTGCCCGATCGCCTGTTGAGTCGGTTCTAATAAAACTTTCAAAGGTTGGAACTGGTTTGGTTGGTATGAAGCAGCTTCCTCAAACCGTTCTTTCAGAGACTGCAACCAGCTAGGCAAATCAGTTGTCGCCTCAGTTAAATCGAAAGATAAATGATAATATCCAACATAATGCTCGTCTCCGAAAGCATCCGGTGCGGGTTTTGGTTCCGGGATTTGAATTAGTTCGATGCGTCCGTTGAGACCTTCCATCCAACAGGCTAGGGTGTAACCTGTGGTAAAGCGATCGCTCACAGTAAATCCCAACTGTTCGTAAAAGGCGATCGCCCGGTGTATGTTAGCAGTGCGAATCGAGGCGTGGTGCATTCGATTTTAGATTTTAGATTTTAGATTTTAGATTGGGGAATTGGCCAAACAGGGCATTGGGCATTGGTTGCTATCGCCAAAACATTCTAAAAAACCTTGGGCAAATGACAACCAACAAATAACTAATGACTAATAACGAATAGACCTCTCCCATAATTATTGTGGAACAGGCATCTTGCCTGTTCAAAACTGTCTTTTTGGGAGATGTCTAATAACTATTCAAACAACCGAAAATAGGGATATCTAACCGGAACTCCCGGCTCTTTTTCCAAATCAAAATTAATCACTTCCCAGCAAGGGTCCTCTTGAGGATCGGGGCTAAAATCCACAGGCAAACCGTACAGCCTCGGCCGGGGCGATTCCGACTGGCCCCGCCAAGGCGTGCTGCGTTCCAAATAAGCGCTGATTAAGTCCCGATAGCGTTGGGCAACGATCACGCGAGTTGCTCGGTAGCCTTGAGTATAGAGTCGATCGAGCGCTTCGTGAATTTCAAACCGAATCCCGTCCGGGTGCGTGTGCTGGCGATACCATTCATTCTCCCAGCGACGCCAGTGCCGCCCAGACTGAAGGTGAACCAGTTCCCCCGTTTTTGGATCTGCCTCAAATGCCCCGTGACGCGGACACAAATAGGTATCCGTTAGCGTTAAAGCCGGAATTGTTTGGCGACAGTGGGGACACTGAATTTCCGGGCCAAACATCGGGTATTGCAAGGCAACTTCAATCATTTATTTGCGTCCCAGCATATTTTCTCTGCAAAAGTGCCAAATACTTTTATTATATCCCGTATCCACAACCAGCTAATCTGCTAGAAGTATAACGATCGACCAACAAATGAGCAATCTCAACGAACCTCTGTCTGCACTTCCTTCCTCTTGGCCCAGGCCCGATCTGTCCCAAGCGGCTTTTGTCGCTGAAGGCGCTGTTGTCATCGGCAGGGTAGAGGTGGCTGCGGGCGCTAGTATCTGGTACGGGGCGGTGGTGCGGGCGGATATAGAGCGAATTGCGATCGGCTCAAGTACCAATATCCAAGATGGAGCAATTCTGCACGGCGATCCGGGGCAACCGACTGTTTTGGAAGATTTCGTGACAGTCGGACACCGAGCCGTGATTCACTCAGCTTACATTGAACGGGGCTGTCTGATCGGGATTGGGGCGATCGTCCTCGATGGAGTGAGAGTGGGAACAGGCTCGATCGTCGGTGCAGGGGCGGTTGTCACCAAGGACGTTCCCCCTCACACGCTAGTTGCGGGAGTGCCTGCCAAACCCCTGCGGGAGGTCTCTGAGGAAGAAGCTGCGGAGTTGGTGGAACACGCTAAGCGTTACGAAAAGTTGGCTTTGGTACACGCGGGGAAAGGTTCTGATTTGGGATTTGATTAGTTGAGGGAATTTTGAGAATATTTCTTGTCCCACCCCCTACTCCCCTTAATAAGGGGGGCTAGGGGGGATCTCCGGGTTAGTTTTATTTGACAATAATGCTAAAGTACAGTAATTAAAATAAAGCAAAAAACTATTAGTTTCCAATGGCTTACACCGCGCAAAAAATCCTAACTTTTGAAACATTCCTCGATCGATATGGTGACAACTTCCGCTACGAACTCGCTGACGGAGAATTAGTTGACAGGGAACCCACAGGCCCGCACGAAACCGTCAGCGGTAAACTAGCAACTCAAATCGGCATCGCCATCGCAGCCGAAAAACTACCCTGGTTCATTCCCCGCACTTGTTTGATCCGTCCATTTTCAGATGCAGCTACTGCCCGCCGTCCCGATATTGTCGTATTAGATGAAACCGCTATTGTCAGCGAACCTCTTTGGGAAAGAGAACCAGTGATTACGCTGGGACGATCTATTAAATTGGTGGTAGAAGTCGTCAGCACTAACTGGGAAACAGATTATGCCCGAAAAGTTGAAGAATATGCTATTTTAGGGATTCCAGAATATTGGATAGTTGATTATCGCGGATTGGGGGGTGTGGCTTTTATCGGTAAACCAAAACAACCTACTATCACCGTTTGCCAACTGATTGACCAAGATTACACCCAGCAACAATTTCGCCTCGGTCAACCGATTATTTCTCCTCTGCTAAAAAGCTTGCCATTTCGCTTAGATGATATTCTTTCCCGATAAAGTGGGGTGTCAAACTAAATATAGGAATTACGCACTGGTAGTCAGGGTTTCGACACTTCGACGGAGTTTATTCTGATTCATCTATCATCGGTTTTTGGGCAGCGTGTCGCACAAAAATAATCTGAACTCTATCATCAACAATCGTAAACAGAATCCGATAGGCATTTCGTCCCTTGCCGTAAACAAGTTGTCGTATTTCTTCGTCAAAAAAACTATTCTCAAACGCGAAGGAACAACGAGAAGGCATATTTTCTAGCGATAAGATAGCTTTGTACAAGCCTTCTAACCAATTTCTAGCCTTCTGAGAAGAATGATTACTCAACCAAAAATAAGATTCCTCGATCGCTTTTTGCGCTGCGGGTTGGATAATGACTTGATATTTCTGATTCATCGCTAACTGTCTAGCTTATCAAACAGTTGATTGAAAAAATCCTCCGCTTTTTGCCCTTCCCCTCGATCCATTTGTGCCAAACCCAGTTTAATTCCCTTTAAAGTCTCTAATAACTCAACCGCATCTAAAAGTTTCTGATAGGATTCAGCATCCTGAATAACTAACTCTGCTTTTCCGTTGACAGTTAGAACTAAAGGATGTTTTGTTTGTTTGAGCCGCTGCACAAACTCAGTCGTATTACGTTTAAAATCGGTGAGAGAATGTATGTCTCTTGAAAGGTTAATCATAATGATAACATGAAATTCGCATCTAATTAAATGTTAAACGATACCTGCGGAGTTTGTCAATCTAAGCTTAGGTGATATTTGATATTTTGCCCCGATAAAGTGGCTTGCTGCAATCTAAAATCTAAAATCTAAATCAGAAACCGCGTTTTTTGCGTAAGTCCTATATATACTATTAAGTCTCTGCCGGAATTCCGCCGATCGCCCTTGCCACTAACATCTATCATGAACGATCGCACATCAACTCCAAACATCCCCCCGCACACCTGGAAACGTCCCATCGGCCTCGGTTGGGAAAATCCCTATACAGTCCGCTACGCAAGCAATCTCGACGACGGGCCCTGGCACGGAATGCCTCTGGGCGGGTTCGGTGCCGGCTGCATCGGGCGATCGTCCCGCGGCGACTTCAACCTCTGGCATATTGACGGTGGCGAGCACATTTTTCGCAGTTTGCCCGCTTGTCAGTTCAGCGTTTTTGAAGAAACTCAAGGCAAGAAACAAGCTTTTGCACTCTCCACTGAACCGCCTACCGATGGCAGTTTATCTAGTTGGAAATGGTATCCATCGGAAGGAAGAAGGAAGAAGGAAGAAGGAAGAAGGGAAGAGTCAACTTCAGGGACTTATCATGCTTTGTATCCGCGCAGTTGGTTTGTTTACGAAAATGTGTTTGAGGCTCAATTAAGCTGCGAGCAATTTTCGCCAGTTTTGCCGAACAATTATCAGGAAAGCAGTTACCCAGTCGCCATGTTTGAATGGGTGGCGCACAATCCTACAGATGCGCCGATTACTCTCAGCATCATGCTGACTTGGGAGAATATTGTCGGTTGGTTTACTAATGCTAACAAGTCGCCGAAAGTCATGGTTCGAGATGATGGTAGTCCATTTTATGACTATCAACCCCGGTGGGGAGAAAGCGGCGGAAATATGAATTTGTTGGTGGAAGATTTTCACCGGATAGGCTGCGTGATGACGCGGTTGACTGCTGAGGAGGAACCGCAAGAGGGGGATGGACAGTGGGCGATCGCAACTATTACTAATCCGGCGGTAGAAGTATTCTATCAAACTCGCTGGAACCCGGCGGGGAACGGTGATGATATTTGGCGCAACTTTTCTGCTGAAGGTTTTTTGTTGGATGACAAAGACGAGACAGCAGCCGCCGCCGGAGAACAGTTGGCTTGTGCGATCGCAGTTCGCTTTACTATTCGACCGGGAAAAACTCGCAAAATTCCCTTTATTATAGCTTGGGACTTGCCCGTTACTGAGTTTGCGTCGGGAGTTTGGTACTACCGCCGCTATACGGATTTCTTCGGCCGCAACGGCAAAAATGCTTGGCCGATTATTCGCACTGCAATGAAGCATTCGGATACTTGGCGCGAAAATATTGAAGCTTGGCAAAAACCCATTTTAGAACGGAAAGATTTGTCAGACAGTTTTAAAATGGCGCTGTTTAACGAGTTATACGCCCTGACAGACGGCGGTACTCTTTGGAGTGCGGCTGACGAACGCGATCCCAAGGGTCAATTTGCGGTTTTGGAGTGCATTGATTACCGCTGGTACGAAAGTTTGGACGTGCGGCTTTACGGTTCTTTTGCTTTGTTGATGCTGTGGCCGGATTTGGAAAAGTCGGTGGTTTTAGCGTTTGCTAGGGCAATTTCTGCAGGAGACGATACGCCGAGAATTATTGGCTGGAATCAAGCTTCGGCTATTAGAAAAGCTGTCGGTGCGACGCCGCACGATTTGGGTGCTCCTAATGAGCATCCTTGGGAGAAAACGAATTATACTAGCTATCAAGATTGCAATTTGTGGAAGGATTTGCCTTGCGATTTTGTGTTGCAGGTTTATCGGGATTTCCTGTTGACTGGCGCCACAGATTGTGAGTTTCTGCAAGAGTGTTGGCCGGCAATTGTTGAGGCTTTGGCTTATCTGAAAACTTTTGATGAGGATGGGGACGGAATTCCTGAGAATTCGGGAGCACCGGATCAGACGTTTGATGACTGGCAAATGCGGGGGATAAGTGCGTATTGCGGGGGTTTGTGGTTGGCGGCGCTGGAGGCTGCGATCGCGATCGGCGAAATTTTGGAAGATGCAGCACCGGAGATAATTCCTAACCCTCAAGCAAAGATAGCATTATATCACAGTTGGCTGTTACAAGCAAGACCAAGCTATCAAGAAAAACTGTGGAACGGTCAATATTACCGTTTGGACAGCGAGAGTAATTCCGAAGTGGTGATGGCCGACCAACTGTGCGGTCAATTTTACGCGAAACTGTTAGGATTACCGGATATTGTGCCGCCGGAATGTGCAGCCAGTGCTCTAGAAACTGTGTACGAATCTTGCTTTTTGAAGTTCAACGATGGCGAGTTCGGTGCGGCAAATGGGGTGATGCTGAACGGTTCGCCGGAAAATCCTAATGCGACTCATCCTTTGGAAGTTTGGACGGGTATTAATTTTGGGTTGGCCGCTTTTTTGGTACAGATGGGGATGGAGGAGAAAGCTTTTAAATTGACGGATGCTGTGGTGAAGCAGATTTATGAAAATGGGTTGCAGTTTCGGACGCCGGAAGCGATTACGGCGGGGGGAACTTTTCGGGCAAGTCACTATTTGCGGGCGATGGCGATTTGGGCGATTTACGGAGTGTTGACTAATTTTAAATAGGGGAAAAGGTATATAGCAATCCTTGTAGGAGTTGTAATTTTTTTGACCCCACCCCAACCCTCCCCGAACCCGTGGGGAGGGAGTAAGAAATTCACAAATGATTTAGATTACTATATTAGCTGGTGAATCCCACTTAAATTTAAAAAATTTAAGACTTCATATCATGTCCCGTCGATTACCCGAAATCAGGTAGGGGCGGGTTCACCAACAACATCGGCCAATAATTGACAATCTCAAAAACCCGCCCGGCCGGGATATTATGGTCAATCCGATATGAGATCAACTCCATTTTTAGCAAGAAAAACGGTTAATTTAACTATCGCTAAAATTGACCGTTAAAATTTTTAGCCTTCCAGGGAGACGCTAATGTTTCATGATCAAACTTTAGCTATGCTAAAATTTTAAAATGAAACAGCCCTGCTGGGATGCAAGGGAGATCGAAATCGGCTATAAACGAGAGAGAAAAAGGGTTTGAGGCGATTGTTGACACCAATGCAGTCCGCACCTTACCCGTATATAATTGGGAGCGATCGCCAATTTCAAGATAAAATAGAAAAATGTCAAATCCTTTGCTTTCCCTCAACTACGAACCCGCCCTCGAATCCCTCGGTGGCGACTATTTTGATGAAGTCCCTGCGGCCGATTTTCCGCAGCATATTCTCCGCTTCCGCAACGACAAATTATTGCCGATATTGGGTTTAGACCCAGCACAAGTAACCGACCAACATTTTATCGAAGCGTTCGGCGAATTTCACTGCGTCCGCCCCTTTCTCGCACTCCGTTACCACGGCTATCAATTCAACACATATAACCCCAATTTAGGTGATGGTAGAGGCTTCTTATACGGCCAAGTTCGCGGTACTGACGGCAGACTTTACGACTTCGGCACTAAAGGTTCCGGCCGCACTCCCTACTCGCGGGGCGGTGATGGTAGACTCACTCTCAAAGGGGGAATTCGCGAAGTTTTAGCCGCCGAAGCTTTGCACCGGTTGGGAGTTAGAACATCTCGCTGTTTTAGTTTAGTTGAAACTGGAGATGCTTTGTGGCGGGGGGACGAACCATCTCCGACGCGATCGTCCGTAATGGTGCGTTTCAGTCATTCTCACATCAGGTTTGGAACTTTTGAAAGATTGCACTATATCCGCCGCCCGGATTTAACTAAAAAACTTTTAGATTTTGTTATTGAATATTACTATCCACAACTGCATTTAGAAGCAAGTAATGCCGGGGTTTCGCCTGCAGAAAAATATGCCCTATTTTATGCAGATTTAGTCAAGCGAGTAGCTGAATTAGTCGCTCAGTGGATGGCAGCAGGATTTTGCCAGGCCGTGCTTAATACTGATAATATGTCAATTACAGGAGAAAGTTTCGATTACGGGCCTTTCGCTTTTATCCCAACTTACAAGCCGGAATTTACAGCAGCTTATTTTGACTATTCGGGTCTTTATTGTTACGGCAATCAACCGTTGATTTGTAGGGACAATTTAGAGAAGCTCCAGGAACCGCTAGCAGCGGCGATTCCTCAAGCTGATATGGATGCGGGTTTGGCCAAGTTTGGCGATTATTATAATGCAGCTTATCGGGAGTTGATGCTCAAGAGATTGGGATTTGAGGATTTGCCAGAAGCTGATGGAGATGAGTTGTTGAAGGTGACAATTAAAATGCTGGCGGAGTCTCAAGTAGGCTATCACGATTTCTTTTTTGAACTGCGAAGACAGTTTTCTGGCACTTGGCGAGATGATGCTAGTCTAATTTTTACTGAGGCGGAACCGGCGGACTTGATAGCACCTTGGCGACAGTTTTATTATCACGTTTTGCAAAGTTTGTCGGCGGATGATATGGATAAAATGGCGGACAGGTTGCGGAAGCACAATCCCGAACAATCGCTGTTGAGACCGACGATTGAGGCTGTTTGGGAGGCCATTGCTATTGAGGATAATTGGGAACCGTTTTATGAATTGGTTAAACGACTTCAAGACCCAGAAAATTGATTAATAATAGCTTGAATTAATAGCGCGTAAGGGCTGGTTCACCTGCATTTTCTGTTGGTATTAAAGATTAGCGTGAACCAGCCCCGGAGCAATCTGAGATTATAAAATCTTGACCGATAAAAATATAACATCGAGAAATAATTACTAATGACTAATGACCGAAAGAATCGAGGATACAAGCCCCCGGATTTATTCCGAAAGCAGAATCAGGACCCAGAAATAAAAAACCTGTATCAGATGAAACTTGCCCCCCGAATTTATCTCGCCCAAGTCAATTC
>NZ_JAUBPB010000065.1:23731-30818 GCF_036700545.1 Microcoleus sp. SVA1B4 | reverse complement strand
TAAAATCTAAAATCTAAAATCTAAAATCTAAAATCTAAAATCTAAAATCTAAAATCTAAAATCTAAAATCTAAAATCTAAAATCGATTGACTACTTGAGTTTTTCAATCTCAAATTGTGCATCTTTGTAACCGCCAGTAAGTCCTTGATCGAGAAACATTTTGCCCGCTTTTTCTAAATCGCTAATGGCTCCTGCTTTGTCTCCCAAGGAGCTACGAACCATGCCTCTACCGTAGTAAGCAGCCGCATAATTCGGGCTGATCCGAATAGCTTGCACGTAATCTGCGATCGCACTATTGTAATTCTTTAAGTCCTGATAAATCTTAGCCCGATTGGCGTAAGCTTCAGCATTGTTGGGATTGAACCCGATTGCTGCTGTAAAATCTGCGATCGCCCCCTGGGCGTCACCCCCGGCGCTGCGAGCTAAACCGCGATTGTTAAAAGCATTAAAATCATTCGGATTCACTGTCAGCGCTTGAGTGCAATCGGCAATTGCTTTGGGATAATCCTTCAAATTTAAATAAGCAATGCAGCGATTGTTGTAAGGAACCCCATCCTCCTCGCTCAGCGAAATTGCCTGCGTGCAATCGTCAATTGCCGCTTGATGCGCTCCTAAATTCAACTGGGTGCTACAACGATTAGCGTAAGCATCTCCACTCTTGGGATCGATCGCAATTACCTGAGAATAATCCGCCAAAGCTCCCTGATAATCTCCTAGGTGAAAGCGAGCTCTCCCCCGACTGTAAAAAGCATCAACATTCTTAGCATCAAGTTTAATTGCCTCAGTATAATCTCCAATCCCCCCCTGCAAATCGCCGCTCCCAGCACGAGCCAGCCCCCGCGAATGATAAGCTTTAACCAGGTTCGGCTGCAACCGAATTACTTCATTAAAATCCTGAATAGCCATCTTGTAATCTTGCAGTTCTAAATAAGCAACTCCTCTTTCATAATATGTATCAGCATCCTTGGGCTGGAGATTCAGAGCTTGAGTGTAATCCTCAATCGCCCCGCGCGTGTCGTTAAAATCGTGACGGGCTAGGCCGCGGTTAAAATAAGCCTGAACATATTTAGGATTGAGAGCGATCGCCTGAGAATAATCCGCAATTGCTTCTTGATACTTTTGTAAATCATAATTAGCATTACCGCGCTGGTAAAAACTCTCGGCATTTTTAGGATTCAATTGAATTGACTTATTAAAAGCCTGCAAAGCGGCCGCCGCATCTTGATTGCGAGACTTTTCCACTCCCTGTTCGTAATATTCTTTAGCTTTAATCGGATTCGGGCGGCGCCAGTAACTAAACAGAAATATCAGAACTATTGCCGCCCCGACGCCTGCCAAAATCAGCAACCAAAATCGACTTCCCAAACGTGACGAAAAACTATCAGAAGAAACTAAGGTGGGAGCCATACTTTTCTTGTGAGCCGGATTCATCGGTTCTTGGCGGTGTCTCAACTTGCTCAGAGCTAGCAAAACTTCATCCGCAGATTGATAGCGCTTGGCAAATTGGTGACAGACCATTTTATCAATTATATTGGCTAATCCCACAGAACATTGAGCTCGGTTTCGCCAAACAATTTCCCCGGTATGAGAAGGACTCGGATCTTGCAATTTTGGCAAATCCGTACCGGGTAAACCAGTGATAGCTTGGACTGCCATCATCCCGACTGCATAGAGGTCACTGCTAAATTGCGGGTTGCCTTGAAATTGTTCGATCGGCATATAAGCCGGAGTACCAGTAGCAATGGTGCGCGGAAATTCGGTATCGTAGTCACTGACGTGACTCGCAACTTCTTTAACCGAACCAAAGTCAATTAAAACTAATTTGCCGTCTGGTTTGCGGCGGATTAAGTTGGAGGGATTAACATCGCGGTGAATCACTCCCTGAGAGTGTACGAAGGCGAGAACTTGTAACACTTCTTGCAACAGATCCAGCACTCGTTCTTCTCGCCAAGGTTGACCGGCCACAATTTCCCTATTTAGGGCGTGTCCGGGGACAAACTCTTCAACGAGGTAGAATTGATTCGCTTCTTCAAAATAAGCTAGTAAAAATGGAATTTGATCGTGTTTTCCCAGCTTTTCTAATATTTCTGCTTCTTGTTTAAATAAGCGATAAGCTGTTTTGAGAACTGTGGAAGTGTTGCTGGGAGGGCGCAGTTGTTTGACTACACATTGAGGATGGCCCGGTCGGCGAGTATCGACAGCTAAATAAGTCTGTCCAAAAGCTCCTGAACTGAGAATTTGCACTACGCGATAACGCCTGTCTAAAAGTTGACCAACCATGTTCATATCTATAATTTAGAATTGGTAACGGGGAATTGGTAATTGGTAATTGGTAATTGGTAATTGGTAATTTTGCTTTCTTGTTTCTTCCTTTTTTCTTCTCCCTTCTGCCTTTTTGCTGCTTTTTTTAACATCTGAATGGTGACTAATAGTTTATTTAGGGTCGTTGATTTGTGATTGTGCGTTTTGGAAACCATCGGCTCTTCCTTGTTCTAGAAAGAGGGTTGCAGCTTTCTGAAAATCCTCGATCGCCCCAGCACGGTCTTTGAGTTGGCGGCGGACGAGGCCCCGGCTATAAAAAGCGCTAGCATTGTTGGGGTTGAGCCGCAGCGAGTGAGCGAAATCCTCAACTGCTAAAGGGTAATTTTTTAGTTCTGAGTAAATAGTACCGCGATTGCTGTAAGCTACTGCATCGCTGGGATTGAGCCGAATTGCTTGAGTAAAATCTTCTAAAGCTCCCTGCTTGTCTCCTGAAGCCGATCGAGCTAATCCTCGATTGCTGTATGCTTTGGGATTGTTGCCGTTGAGTCCGATCGTCAAACTGCAATCTTCGCTAGCCTTTTGAAATTGTTTTAAATTCAGATAAGCAATGCAGCGGTTGTTGTAAGCTGCTTCATCTTTTGGATCGAGGCGAATTCCTTCGGTGCAATCTGCAATCGCTTTGTCGTAGGTGGCCAAATTCAAGTAAGCGCTGCACCGATTGGTATAAGCATCAGCGAGATCGGGTTGTAATTCGATCGCCTTAGTATAATCTTCCATCGCTCCTTGATAATCTGCCAGATTAAATCTCGCTCGACCACGACTGTAGTATACGCCAGCTTGTTTGGGGCTAATTTGAAGGGCTTGAGTAAAATCTGCCATTGCTCCTGTTTTGTCGCCTGCTGCCGATCGAGCTAAACCCCGATTGCTGTAAGCTGTAGCATCGTTGGGACTGAGCCGAATTGCCTGAGTGTAGTCTTCAATTGCTGTGCGGTAGTCGCCCAAATCGTAGTAGGCTAAACCCCGCTGAGAGTAGGCCTCACCGTCGCTGGGATTGAGTCGCACTACTTGGGTGAAATCTTCCACGGCCCCCCGCTTGTCCCCGATGTCGAGGCGGGCCATACCTCGATTGTAGAGAGCTTTGGTGTGGCTAGGATTGACTTTAATTGCTTGCGTGTAATCCTGTATTGCTTGCTCGGTGGCGCCCATGTCGTAGCGAGCGTTTGCCCGCTTGTAGTAAGTTTCCGCATCGCTGGCATTCAGGGCGATCGCTTGAGTATAATCGGCGATCGCGCCTGTTGTGTCACCTTGCTGCGCCTTGATAACGCCGCGGGCTAACAATTCTTTTGACCTCGCCGGACTTTGACTCTGCCAAAAGTAAATTATCAGTGCAGTCAAGATTAAAGCTGCCGCTGTTGCAGCCAACAGCAGGAGTTTGGTTTGGCTTTGTCTTCGCGGTTGACTCATAGCGTCCGTGATGATTGTGGCTGGCGGCGGCTCAACCTCCAATTTTACGGCGATTTGTTTGATGTCTGCTAAAACTTCGGCTGCCTCCTGATAGCGTTCCTCGCAGTCGGGGCGCACCATTCGATCGATAATATCTGCTAGGGCAGGCGAACAAGTTGCCCGGTTTCGCCAGGGAATTTCGTTTTTGTTGTTTTTTAAGGCACTCAGTTCGTTGGGTGAGAGTCCCGTGACGGCAATCTGGGCGATCGTACCTAGAGCGTAGATGTCGCTATTGTAACGGGGGTTGCCGCTCGATTGCTCGATCGGCACGTATAAATCCTGAGCCGCCAAATCCTGTTTTTTTGCCACAGGCCGTTTAACAGAGTTCGGGGAAGTTTGCGACAACAAATGACAGTTAGCAAGTTCCGGGTTAATTTCTTTGTCTAAGCTAAAGTCTACCAATACAAATTTGCCGTCTGACTCGCGCCGGATCGCTCTGTCTGGTTGAATTCTGCGGTGAATAAAACCCTTCTCGTGTATGAACACCAAAATTTCTAATATTTCTGATAGCAGATTAATTACTTGGTCTTCATCCCAAGGTTGACCGGGTATTAGTTCTTGACTTAAAGGTAATCCGGCAATAAATTCTTCAATTAAGTATAAACTTTGATTTTCCTCAAAATATGCCAATAATTCGGGAATTTTGTCGTGTTTTCCCAATTTTTCAATTATTTCTGCGTTTCTTTGAAATAAAACTTTGACTAATTCTGGAGTTTGCGAACTTGTGCCGGGGAGTCGCATTTCTCTAACCGTGCATTGCGGATACCCGGGACGGTGAGTATCTGCTGCTAGATAAGTTTTTCCCACTTCACTTGAGTCTGTGACTTTAATGATGCGGTAACGTCTGTCTAGAAGTTGACCAATCATACTTTGCCCTCTACCCTGTCAATCGATTTTAGATTTTAGATTTTAGATTTTAGATTGAAGCATTGACCCCACAGATAAATTCGGGGGGCAAGTTTCATCGGATACAGGTTTTTTCTTTCTCCACGGATGAATCCGGGGGATTGTATCCTGGATGCTTTCGGTCAATTTTCCATTATCGCATGAAATCAGAATAGCCAAAATATTTGGCTGAGTAATTTAAGTTCGATCGATCCGTGACTCCTACCCAAAAACGGATAGTTGCTTTCCGACAGGAGTCGTTAGCCTCCCAAAATTTTAGACCCATGTTCAAGCTACCCGATTCATTTGTGGAGTCAATCTAAAATCTAAAATCGACTGACTGGACAAACGGGCGATCGGATTGGCTAGCCAAGTCCATCGCTGTTGCCACGCTCTTCTAATATTTTAGAAAAAAAATGCTGAAATTGTTTATCCTGTCAATGAGATATGTATAATTTAACAACCAAGCCGGAGGTCAGTCAAATGAACGTACAAGTGGTTGAATCCCTAATTCAAGTTATCTGGTCTCTCGCAGCCGACGAGCAATTAGCGATTCTAGGGAAAAGATTACCAAATATCTCCTACGCTTCGACCCGGAAACTGGTGCATTTTGCCCTAAAGGGCGACTATTTTAATTTTTTGAATGACGAACTAGAGATTTATACTCTCAAATACCGAGAAGCAATTGCCTGATACTCAAAAACAGGAGATTGAGAGAACTTTTAAATGTGTGAACAATAAAAATGTCTGAATCACTAACAAAAGGAGGAACGATCGCAGCGATCGCCACTGCCATAGTTCCCCAACAAGGCAGCGTCGGCATTGTGCGAGTTTCCGGTTCCGCCGCCTTAAAAATTGCCGAAACTCTGTTTCGCGCCCCAGGACGGCAAATATGGGAGTCTCACCGCATTCTTTACGGCCACATCCGCCGCCCCAAAACTCAAGAATTAGTCGATGAAGCTTTGCTGCTAATCATGAAAGCGCCGCGTTCTTTTACTCGCGAAGATGTGGTGGAATTTCACTGTCACGGTGGCATTATGGCCGTGCAGCAAGTCTTGCAGTTGTGTTTGGAAAATGGGGCGAGATTAGCCGCGCCAGGAGAGTTTTCGCTGCGGGCTTTTTTGAACGGGAGGCTGGATTTAACTCAAGCTGAAAGTATCTCAGATTTGGTGGGAGCAAAATCGCCCGCGGCTGCACAAAGTGCTTTGGCGGGTTTGCAGGGAAAATTAGCGCACCCCATTCGCAAATTGAGAACAACTTGTTTGGATGTGCTGGCAGAAATTGAGGCGAGAATTGATTTTGAGGAAGATTTGCCGCCTTTAGATGAAGCTAAAACATCTTTGGAAATAAATCATGTTTTGGAGGAATTGTCAACAATTTTGGCGACGGCAGATCGCGGCGAATTGTTGAGAACTGGTTTGAAAGTAGCGATTGTTGGGCGGCCGAATGTGGGAAAATCGAGTTTGTTGAATGCGTGGAGTAAGAGCGATCGGGCGATCGTCACGGATTTGCCCGGTACGACGCGGGATGTGGTAGAATCGCAGCTAGTTGTAGGCGGAATTCCCGTGCAGGTGCTCGATACTGCGGGCATTCGAGAAACCGAAGACAAGGTAGAAAAAATTGGCGTTGAGCGATCGCGCGCTGCAGCAAAACAAGCCGATTTAGTGTTGTTGACAATTGACGCAGAATCTGGTTGGACAGAGGGCGATTCGGAGATTTACGAACAAGTAAAGCACCGCCAGCTAATTATAATTATCAACAAAATCGACCTAGTAAAAACACTCCCCGAATTACCTTTTTCCTCTGAAATTCACCGCATAGTTACCACAGCGGCCGCCATCGATCGAGGCATAGAAGACTTAGAAACAGCAATTTTAGATGCCGTCAGCGGGGGAAATTTGCAAGCAGCAAACTCAGACTTAGCCATCAACCAGCGGCAAGCAGCGGCGTTAACTAAAGCTAAAATTTCTCTGGAACAATGCACAGAGACTATGAGCAATAAATTGCCTTTAGATTTCTGGACAATAGATTTGCGCGGTGCAATTCAAGCATTGGGGGAAGTTACGGGGGAAGAAGTGACAGAATCAGTATTGGACAGAATATTTAGCAGGTTTTGCATTGGCAAATAGTCCTCGAAAAAGATTAAATTAAAGAGGTAAGCTGTCTAGCATTTAAGTTGTATTTTTTGGGCGGGCGGGACGCCCAACCCACAAGAATTTAACTCTTTGTGGAACACCGAATTTAACTCTGTGTGGAACAGGCATCTTGCCTGTTCTGTTGTATTTTTTGGGCGGGCGAGACGCCCAACCCCTACTCCCCACAAGATTTTTACTCTTTGTGGAACACCGAATTTCACTCTTTGTGGAACAGGCATCTTGCCTGTTCTGTTGTATTTTTTGGGCGGGCGGGACGCCCAACCCCTACTCCCCACAAGAAT
>NZ_JAUBPB010000065.1:16572-23631 GCF_036700545.1 Microcoleus sp. SVA1B4 | reverse complement strand
TGGAACAGGCATCTTGCCTGTTCTGTTGTATTTTTTGGGCGGGCGGGACGCCCAACCCCTACTCCCCACAAGAATTTCACTTTTTATGGAACACCGAATTTAACTCTGTGTGGAACAGGCATCTTGCCTGTTCTTGAGAATGGTGTAAGATGTTAATTTCATCAAACTTGACTATAAAATTTAGATGCGTCTGGGCGTAGTGAAGCAATACTACTGACAAATAACAACTAAGTTATTCTTACGATCGAGGTCTGCCCAAACTTGTAATATAAAGCACTGCCTCACCCGCAGGAATACCGAGAACGTCATTGACGCGATCGTCAAAAAAGCCCGCGATACCGCTGACACCCAAACGCAGTTGCATAGCTGCTAAATTCAACCGCTGGCCCAAATGACCCGCGTCCATGTGCAAATAGCGGTAAACTCGATCGCCATATTTTGCTACAGCCCTGTTCAAATCCGCCGTGTGAAATAACAGCGCCCCCGCATCTCTGCCCAAGTCTTGCCCCAAACACAAAAAATGCAATTCCCTGCGGAAATTTTTAAACCGAATTTGCCGCAATTCTTGAGCTTTCGGAGCGTAATAGTAACAGCCTTCTTCTAAGCCATGCACTCCCGAAACAGCAATAAAAGTCTCGATCAAACTTAGATCGAAATAGTCGGGATTACCGTCTAATCCTTGGTCGATATAGTGCTGCGGCTGGTAAGTAAAATCGAGCATAGCTAGCAGTTCGCCCAAGCTCAAAGAAGCACCTGTATAAGCACGGGTCGAACGCCTTTTGAGCATAGTGTTTTCTAAAGTTTCCAGGTTCACTCCCCAAGGAATCGAAGGAGTGACAGTCGAAACTTTAGTACAAAATGGAAAGTTGTATTTATCCTCTAATTCCCCTTCACTTTCATCAAGTTTCCAGCCATCAGCTCCGGTAGGGTCTGATTCTAAATGCGTGGCTTTGTGGAGGTATTTTAACAGTTGACCTTCGGAAATTTTCGGGTAATCAGTGGTGGTGTTTCCGGGCAAAGCTGTTTTAAATTTAGGCAAGTTTTGGTCAATATCTAGCAAGTCGGCTAAAGCAACTACACAAATTGCTCCTTCTTGATCCGAGTCGATGTACAGTAATTCATTGACAGCTTCGTCGGCGAATCCTCCAATCAGGTGAGGTCGGTAATCGTTGACGGCGCAAGCTAACTCGATATTGCTCAATAAATGACCGGTGTCTAGAAAAATTCGCCGATAAGCTCGGTCTTCGTAACGCCAAGAAGAACGAAAAAAAACAGTGGTAATGGCGATCGCCAATTGGGTATTTTCTAGCGCTGGCGACTGGAAACAAGCTGCTTGCAATGTCGGCCAAACTTGACTGTCCCAAAAATGAACAAGTGAATGAGTTCTGCACTGATAATTGTAGAGTCCGGCCGGCAACTGGGCAGTGCCACGGGAGATTAAATAAACCTCTGCTGGGTAGAGTCCACCCGCCGACGGTGCAGATCGCAAATACAGGTAGCTGTCGTCTACCGTCTGCACTTTCGCCGTCAACCCGTAGCTGCACAGCAACAAGCTAGATAACCGATGCCACCAAGCGGCATCGGGATCGGCATCGGCATCCTCCGAGGGGTCTTTTAGATAAGGCTTGAGGTCAAAATACGCTCCAATTTTATATTCTTTGAAAGGCACAGGTTGCTCTGTCCAATCTAGCTGTTTGCTTTTAGCAGCAATGGTTTCAGGGTCGTATTTTGTCCGTTCGTGGTAGTGCTGAGCAATGGAGAGAGGAAGTTCTGGCATATTTCAGTAGAGGATTGGCTTTGGTTTCTCGATCGATCTTGACATTACTAACCGCTTACTGGTCGAGCAAGGCAGAAATTTACAAATATAAAAAAAATCTTAGAAAAAATGCGACTGTTGTTACACAAGCTTAACATAAGAATAGGCATAAGTATAAATACGCAGAATAATAACCATTAATTACTGTTATGGATTGGCTGCAGTAGCTGTCGTCATGAGGAGTGAAAATGCAAAAGCTAAGCGCTGAGGAATTGCTTGCTCAGTATGCTGAGGGCCAGCGAAACTTTAACGCCGTTGACTTAAGTGAAAATAACTTGTTTCAAGCAGATTTGACAGAAATAAATCTTTCTGGTAGCGTTCTGAGGCGAGCTTATTTGCCCTACGGAAATTTGACGCAAGCTAATCTTTATAAAACTGATTTGCAAGAGGCTGAATTGGGCGACATTCAACTTTATCAAGCTAACTTGTCGGAAGCAACTTTATCAAGAGCCAACTTATCAAGAGCAAATTTGCGTCACGCCAATTTGCAAGGTGCTAATTTGCAGAAAGCCAATTTGCAAGGTGCGGATTTGTACAATGCAGATTTGACGAATGCCGATTTGAGATATGCGGATTTGAGCCGAGCTAATTTGGAGAAAGCAAAGTTAAGCCAAGCTCAATTAGCGGGCTGCAACTTATTTCGATCGCGCTTGGGTGATTTGTCGGAAGCCGAGTGCGATCGCACTACTATCGGGCCCGAAGGCTATTGATGATTTGCAGCGGCTAATCTAGGGCGTAGGGCGATCGGCTTAATTAGTCGTGAAGCGTAAGCTGTTCTACATTTAAATTGTCTGTTAAAAAACAATTCCCCGTCTTGTGGGGTGGGGTGGGCGTCCCGCCCGCCCTGAATATACAATTTAAATGCGCGACAGCGTAGCTATCCCGTAGGGAATCGCCCTTTTTAAAATTTCTTAACATTTCTCGACACGCCGGAAAAGGTGAGTTACAGTCGTAGAGAACTTATCGCTCCGCAACATTGACAATAAATAACACATTTTTTCAGCGAAAAACAGGCTAAAATTTATGAATTCTCCAGACAACAAATCCAGAGAACTCCGGCGCAAAGAACAAGAACTGCGGAAGCGCGAACAAGAAATTCGGCTCCGCGAACTAGAAGCCGAAATTGACCGTTCAGTGCCCGAACATCTAACAAGCAAGTACCAAGAACCCGACAGCCAAGTTAACGGCAAACTCAAACAGTGGCGCAGAAAAATTATAGCAGCCGCTCAATTTACAGGCATTGTCATTGCTGTTATCGTTGCAGTTCGCATAGCATCTTGGTTGGCAGCCGCGCTGATAGTGGGAGGCATTGCTTTCATCGCTTACAAAATGTTTATTGAAGAAGACAAAAGTTGAGAATTTCAAGCAGGAAACTATCAGGAAATACCCATGAACCTTAAAGTAGAAACTAGCAACTTTCTCAACGATTTAGAGCGAGTAGCAGCCGTCCGCCGAGAAATTGCCGATCGCCTCAGCAACATCGCAACAGCCATCAACCAATCAGAATTAGCTGGAGGAGAAGCATCGGGAAAACTGGGTTTAGAAACAGACAACGCCGACATTGATGTCGCCAGTAAAAACTTGCGCCAAGGAGTCTTTCGGCTGCTAGTGCTAGGCGACATGAAACGCGGCAAAAGCACTTTTCTCAATGCGTTAATCGGCGAAAACTTACTACCCAGCGACGTAAACCCCTGTACAGCTTTGCTGACGATTTTGCGATATGGTTCAGAAAAAAAAGTAACAGTTTATTTCAATGACGGCAAAAGCCCAAAACAGCTAGATTTTAAAAGTTTTAAACAGAACTACACAATTGACCCCGCTGAGGCAAAACGCTTAGAAGAAGAAAAGAAACCAGCATTTCCTGATATCGATTGTGCCGTAGTAGAATATCCCTTACCTTTGCTAGAAAAAGGCATAGAAATAGTAGACAGTCCCGGACTAAACGATACAGAATCCCGCAACGAATTATCTCTCGGTTACATCAACAACTGCCACGCTATTTTGTTTGTGCTCAGGGCAACTCAGCCTTGTACAATGGGTGAAAGACGCTATCTAGAAAATTACATCAAAGGTCGCGGATTGAGCATTTTCTTCCTGATAAATGCTTGGGATCAGGTGCGGGAAAGTTTGATTGACCCGGACGATCCTGAAGAATTAGCAGAAGCAGAAGGGAAACTGCGGCGGGTTTTTCAAGCTAATTTGGCTGAATATTGTTTAACAGAAGGCCACGACATTTACGACGAGCGAGTGTTTGCAATTACCTCAATTAAGGCGCTCAGGTTGCGGATGAAAAACCCGGATGCGGATTTGACAGGAACTGGTTTTCCAGAGTTTATGGCGGCACTAAATACATTTTTGACCCAGGAAAGAGCGATTTCGGAATTGCGTCCGGCGAGGACTTTGGCGCGTCAAATTTCTGCTCGTGTCCGCGAAACTGTTGGGCGCAGATTACCATTACTCGATCGCGATGTCAATGAGTTGAAGGAAAAGATTAATTCAGTTGAGCCGGAGTTTAAAAAGCTGACTCAGATTCGCGATGAATTTCAACAAGAAATTAGCGGAGTTAGAGATAGTAAATCGCGGGCGATCGCAGATTCTTTCCGCGCCTACGTTCTCAACTTAGAAAATACCTTTGAAACAGATTTCTTACGGTATCAACCTGAACTGAGATTTCTGGATTTCTTCAGCCAAGGCAAGCGAGAAGCTTTTGAAGCATCGCTCAAACGAGCATTCGAGCAGTACATCAATGACAAACTAGCAGCTTGGACTCTAACTGCCGAACAAGAGATGAATTCAGCATTTTCGCAACTCTCGAAAAGTGCCGCAAATTACGGGGCATCTTACACGAAAGTGACTGAAAAAATTACCGAAAAACTGACGGGACAAAAGATACCAGCAGCAGTCAGCAACTCGAACGAAGATAACTCGCCCGGTTGGGCAAAATGGGCGATGGGATTGTTCTCGTTAACTACCGGAAATCTGGCAGGTGTAGCAATGGCCGGAGCGGGTTTTGATTGGAAAAATATCCTGCTCAACTTAATCACTGTGTTGAGCGTCAGTACGATTCTTGCTAGTTTGACGGGGATTGTTTTGGGGCCGCTGTACTTGGCTTTGTTGGGCATGGGTGTTGGGGTTTTGCAAGCAGACGGAGCTCATAAACAGTTGGTGAAAGCGGCGAAAAAAGAGCTAGTGAAATATCTGCCGCAGGTGGCTCAAGAGCAGTGGCAGCCGATTCATGATGCTGTAAAAGAGTGTTTTGATGTTTACGGGCGGGAAGTGAGCGATCGCATGAATGCTGATATTACTTCTCGAAAGTCTGAGTTAGATAATTTGCTGGCTCAAAAGGAATCTCGCGAGATTAATTGTCAGGCTGAATCGCAGCGGTTGAAAAAATTGGATGCTGATGTTTCTGCAGAGTCGCAGAGTATTGAATCGCTATATCAAGCTTTCCTAGCATCAGCTAGATGAAATAAAACAACAATATGCAACAACCAGAAACTTATCAAAACCTGACCGACTATCTCAAATCAGCACTCGGTATTCTCGAACTGGATAAAAACTCCCAACTGTATCGAGATACCACCTCAATTTGCGACTATCTCGCCAAACCAACTTTTCAAATTGCTGTTTTTGGCCCGTTTAATTACGGCAAGTCAACTTTGCTCAATGCTTTGCTGGGAAATCGTGCTTTGCCGATCGACCTTGTGCCCACTACAGGTGCTGCCATTTATGTCAACTACGGCGAGGAATTGCACGCAAAAATTACCCTGAAAGACGGCACGGAAATTAGCGAACCGGGGACTGATGTTTTGAAACGCTACGCCATCCTTGACGACGCGAGACAAATGCGGGATGATGTGGCGGCCGTGAATGTTTACTGTCCCCATCCATTCCTGCAAACCGGTGTGGAATTGCTGGATTTACCGGGAACCAATGACCGCGAAGAACAGGATAATTTGGTTCGGGATAAATTGCTAACGGCTGATTTAATTGTGCAGGTTTTAGATGCTCGCAAATTGATGACTTTAGGGGAACGAGAGAACTTGAGAGATTGGTTGAGCGATCGCAACATCAACACAGTCGTCTTTGTTGCCAATTTTCTCAATCTACTCGAACCCGACGACCAAAAACAAGTTTACAATCGCTTGTTGTTTGTTGCCGAAAGTTTTCGCTCGAACTTGCCGAACAATATCAGCAATATCTACCGCGTCGATGCTTTGCCGGCTTTGAGGGCGAGGCTGAAAGGAGATGTGGCGGCCGCCCAAACTACAGGAATTGCCAGCTTTGAATCGGCTTTGCAAAGTATTGTAGCAGATCAACAGGAACAAATAGCAGTTAAGTTGCCCAGAATTGAAGCTATAGCTACTAAAATTTGCCAATCTCTCCGAGCCAAAGCTGAAACTGTCACCGCAGAAATAGCCGCCGGTCAAAAAAAGCATAAAGACAAAATTGAAATTAAACAAAAAGCCGAAAAACTGATATCAAAAGGCTTTCAAGCCAGCGTTTCCGATTTCGAGATTTGGCTTTACCAGCCCACACTTTTGCAGCGGTATCAATCGGAAATGGCGCTGTCGCTCCAGGAAGGGAGTTTTGATGCGTGGAAGCTAAAATTTGAGCGAGAGGTCTTACATCAGCAGCAAACCATCGCAGAATGGGTAAATAAAGCTTGCGAATTCTTTGATAAAGAACAGCCGATCGCACTTTTGATTTCGTTTCCTCCATCCCCGCAAGTCACCTTACCGGAACCGCCACCACATCCAGCTCAAAAGTCGAACGAGGGCGAAGTGGCTCCAGTGGCGATCGCCACCGGCTTAGGTTGGCTATTGGGCGGGCCTGTGGGAGCCGCAGTAGTCGGCGGTGCTAGCTATATTTTGAATAAAAGAAGTGGGAATGAAAAGCCGCCTGAATCGTCAGAAGCTTATCTAAATCAAGTAACGGAAATTTGCCGCGAGGCTGCTAAAAACTATCTTGCTCGCTTCAGTACCGATACTTTTTCCATGCTGCAACACTACAAGGAAATTGCCGGAAAAGTTATCTGTTTTCAAGACAGCAAAGAGCCATTAAATATGAATGTTCAACAGTACCAGTTACAGTTAGTAAATAATTTAATCGAGAACTTAGAAGCACAATTGGAGAGAATAAAAGTTATATGATTTGAGATTTTATATTACTTTCATGGCCCTGTCAAATCCTCAAGAACAGGCTTTCTGGCCTGTGCCACACAAATTCAGTTTGATTTTGGG
>NZ_JAUBPB010000065.1:0-16472 GCF_036700545.1 Microcoleus sp. SVA1B4 | reverse complement strand
AAGAACAGGCTTTCCGGCCTGTGCCACAAAAATTTAGTTTTATTGTGGGAAGAACAGGCTTTCCGGCCTGTGCCACAAAAATTTAGTTTTATTGTGGGAAGAACAGGCTTTCCGGCCTGTGCCACACAAATTCAGTTTTATTGTGGAACGGGCATCTTGCCCGTTCCTAAAAATAATGAAAGATCCAATTTCTAATCAGTCACTGCTTTAACTTCCTTCAAATGACCAAATCTGTAATTAACGGCAAATGATCCGAACCGACATTGCGGCCAGTACGAATCTTTAAAACACCAATTTCTTTGCTGACTAGAAAGTGATCGATCGGAATATAAGCCAGCGGCATAAAAGTCGGCCAAGTCGGTAAAATGCCAAAGCCCGATCGCGCATTTCGCAAATTTCCGGTTTTTACCATATTTTTGTAGAATGGCGACCACATTGTGGTATTTAAATCCCCAACCACAATCAGCGGATTTTTTACTTGGGCTGCATACTCGCCGATGCCTGCTAGCTGTTTATTGCGATCGATAAAACTCTCCTGTTTGACTGGCACAGTCGGATGAGCAAGAATCAGAGAAATGATTTTACCTTGAAATTTAACATCCGCCGACAAGCTCTTTCTTCGATTTGAAAAGGCTTTAACAAAAGAATTTTCTAAAGGCAGCTTGCTGTATATTGCACTGCCAAATCTCTCAGATTCTTGCTGGGTAGAAGAGTAAGGAAAAATCTCGCTTAAAACCGATAACTGTTTTGCCCAAGATGAGTTGACTTCTACAAAAACCGCGATATCCGGTTGTTCTGCTTTAACCAGCGATATCACCTCAGAATATTGCCGATTACCCCTTAAAACATTTGAATGCAAAATCCGCAAGTTGTGTCCGGGAGTTGCTCCTGCAAAGGCGGGGGCTGGAAAGTACCAAGGAACAATTTCCGCCAAATTAATGATAATGCAAAATGCGCTCACCAGCCACCATATTTTTTTTGAGCGCACGAGAGCGAAGAATATAAAAGTATAGAAACCAACCAGCAGATATTGTAGTTTAAAATGAGAACTCAATTCAAAAACAATGTTGAATTCTCCCAAATAACCGACTATTGACAATACGGCATTTACAGTTGCGGCGATAATAAACCCTTTTAAAATTACGTGCTTCAAGCTAAGGATTTTGTAGTTGCTGCTGTGCATCACCGCCCATTTGAGCTTGATTTTAAGGTCGTTGGTAATCGGCAATTTATCAATTTCTGTTACCAGTTGTTCTGGCTGTTCCAACAGTCGCCGCTTTTGATAAAATCTCACCAGCAAGCTATCTACCACAAAATAACTAAAATAATTGGCAACAAATCCTACAAATACCAACACACATAAACCGACCAGGATACCAAAGGAACCGCCGACTTTAACCAAACCCGACCAAACGGCTGCGTTACCTGTTTTACCTGTAGCTAATATGGCTATAAATAGCATTAAAGCAGGCAATCCTACCGTGATTGTGTTTCTAATGATAGAGTCCATTATACAATTTTAGATTTTAGATTTTAGATTTTAGATTTTAGATTTTAGATTTTAGATTGGGGATGAATGATGCAGTTTGTATAGTCAGCACTACGGGCTGGTTGACTTAATAACGGCTTGACAAAATATATAAACTCCTTAATCTTCATAAATTTCTAACGGTAAGTTGTCGGGATCTCGGAAAAATGTAAACCGTTTTTCTGTAATCTGGTCAAGGCGAATTTCTTCTACTTCTACTTGTTGAGATTTTAAGTAAGCAACTGATGCTTCTATGTCCTCAACTGCAAAAGCTAAATGTCTCAAACCGCAAGCTTCAGGATTGTTAACTCTTTCAGGAGGATGCGGAAATGAGAACAGCTCAATGGTGTCCCCGTTTCCGACTCGCAAATCTAGTTTGTAAGAATTCCTCTGGGTTCGGAAAGTTTCTTTGATAATTGAACATCCCAATACTTCTACATAAAAATTTTTCGATGCTTCGTAATCCGAGCAAATAATCGCCACATGATGTATTGCTTTTATTTTCATCTTAAAAAAGTTAGTTAGTTGCGTTTTTCTGAGATGTTGCACCATTCTCAATAAGCTTTTTAGGAACAGGCAAGATGCCTGTTCCACAACAAAATTCACTCTTTGTGGAACAGGCATCTTGCCTGTTCTTGAGAATGGTGCAAGATGTGAGGTTTTTTCAAATGCACAGCACGCTATTGACAATTATATTTGACTCGGCGACAAACCCTGCTAAATTCAGCGCGATCTCGCTAAAATTTCCCCCGCTCAAATCTTAATTAAAAAAATTATGTAAAAAAAGTACCCTACTTTGATAAAATGAGAGTTTTGCAGTCAATCACCCAATTTGCATCTCAGGAGACAAGGATTATGGCCCGTATGTATTACGACACCGACGCGAACCTAGACCTCTTAGCCAACAAAACGATTGCTATCATCGGCTACGGTTCCCAAGGACACGCCCACGCGCTTAACCTCAAAGACAGTGGCATGAATGTCGTTGTCGGTTTGTATCCCGGTAGCAAATCTGCCGCCAAAGCAACCGACGCGGGTTTAACAGTTCACCCGGTAGACAAAGCAGCCGCCGCTGCTGACTTCATCATGATTTTATTGCCCGATGAAGTTCAAAAAACTATTTACAAAGAACAAATCGAACCGAACCTTTCTGAAGGAAATGTTTTAGCATTTGCTCACGGTTTTAACATTCACTTCGGCCAAGTTGTTCCCCCTGCCAATGTAGACGTAGTAATGGTTGCCCCCAAAGGCCCCGGACACTTGGTGCGACGGACTTACGAACAAGGGGAAGGTGTTCCGAGTTTGTTTGCAGTATATCAAGATGCTTCCGGTCAAGCGCGCGATCGGGCAATGGCCTATGCTAAAGGTATCGGCGGCACCAGAGCCGGCATCCTGGAAACCACTTTCCGCGAAGAAACAGAAACGGATCTTTTTGGCGAACAAGTAGTTTTGTGCGGCGGTTTGAGCGCCTTAATTAAAGCTGGATTTGAAACTTTAGTTGACGCCGGATATCAACCGGAATTAGCTTATTTTGAATGTTTGCACGAAGTTAAACTTATCGTTGACTTAGTAGTAGAAGGAGGCCTCGCCAAAATGCGCGACAGCATCTCCAATACCGCAGAATACGGCGATTTAACTCGCGGCCCCCGCATCGTCACGGATCAAACCCGCGCCGAAATGCGTAAGATTCTCAGCGAAATTCAATCCGGCCAATTTGCCCGCGAATTCGTTCTGGAAAACCAAGCCGGCAAGCCAGGTTTTACCTCCATGCGCCGTCAGGAAGCAGAACATCCTATTGAAGAAGTTGGTAAAGATTTGCGAGCTATGTTTAGCTGGTTGAAAAAGCACGCTTAATCAATTTTAGATTTTAGATTTTAGATTTTAGATGGGAGTACAAATCTAAAACAGTCTGGACGCATAACCTCTATCTGTAGGGTGTGCAATGCACACCTTACCGCTGGGAGGAAAATCTAATACCAATTTAATGTGAAGTTGCACATATCTCGATCCCCCTAAATCCCCCTGATTGTTGGGCGACTTTGATCGAAATCTTTTCCCCCCCTTATTAAGGGGGGCTAGGGGGGATCGGATTCTACAGGGCTTCATAAAAAATTGGTATAAAATCTCAAGTTTAATCGATTTGAGATTGGAGGAAAAATCTAAAATCCCAAATCTAAAATCGTACTGTTGGGTTTCGCTTCGCTTAACCCAACCTACAAGGAAATGGCTAGGTATTGTTAAAGAAACAGGGTTTCTCGTTGGTAGCTCAAAACTATCGACTCGGGCTAGGACTTTTTTGCAGTTTCTCAATATCCTGTTCCCTTTTCTCGTTGAAATCTCTCGGCCTCAACCAATCTGGCCACAACCCGACGAAGAACTTTCGACTGGCCACGCTACTATCTCTTACAGGTTTGGGGAGAAAAGTTAAAGTGTCACCGTAAAGGGTAAACAGGGCTGCCAACAGAATCAATAGTGGGATAAGATTTTTTTTAGGCATCGCAGTTGGGGAGTAGAGTTTGTGAAAGCGCTTGGTTATATTTTGCCCTTGCACGGACAAAAAATATCAGAAACAGCTTAAGAAGAAAATCCACCCTGGGGGCTAAGCTACCGCGCATACAAAAGGAAAGGCTGCTAGTCGTAATCTCGTTTCCGCTGACATCGGAATCATAATTTTCCCAGTGCAGTGGGAGTTTCCCGTGTGGCTCCGCGCTCTCAGGAGCGATCGTCCCGCTCGCACTCAAGTATAATTTCGATGTCACCTTATTTGATATTACTACCAGTCTTAATCATTAGTTATTAGCTCATGACTAATGACTAATGATATTATGTCCCATCGATTGACGGCGATTAAAGGTCGGGGCGGGTTTACAGATTTTCCCGTTTCTATTCAATATCTTGGCGAACCCGCCCCTACAGGAATCATGGTTAATTGACCGGACATGATATGACTAATGACTAATGACTAATAACTACTTATTCCTTTGAATAAAAGTTTGCACGACGGTATTAATTTCCGGGGAAATTTCTGTTACTAGCCGCACCGGGATTGCCGATGTGGAGGCAAATTGCGCGTATTCTGGTGTTAGAAAGACTGCATATTTCTCAGCTTCAGCAGTCAGTTGAGCGGCGGTAGCCAAACTTACAGCTTTAATATAATTGCGTATGCTAACAGCTTGGTCGCCGACAAGTTCATCGCCGGTAATTACTGTGCTCGGCCTGCGAACTTGGTTTAAAGTTGTACTCGGATCTTTGACGCTTAAGTGCGTTCCTCCTACAAAACCAACTAGCCATTTAGGAGAGGGAATTTTTGGAAAGCCGGCAATTTGTTCTGCTAAGGCAGGAGTGGTTTTGTCGGCAGAAGATGCTACTATTAATGTGGGAATCTTAATTTTACTTAAGCCCGTTTCTCCAAATAATAATGATGCGATCGGATTCATGGCGATCGCCCTTTTAATCCTCCCATCCCGCAATTGATACCGTTCTTCGGGCAATCCGGCCGCCGCGCACTGAATGCCTTCGCCTAAGCTGAACCCAATCAAATCCCCCTGACACCTTTGTTTGAGTCCGCTCAATTGCAGTTCGGCGCCGGCCACGGACAAGGCTGTAGCGCCGCCAAAGGAATAGCCAATTATTATCGATCGGTCGATCGCAATTTTCCCCTGCAAGTTATCATCAGTTTGGTTCAATTTTGTCAGTTCGTCGAGTACAAAACTGATGTCTTTGGGACGGTCTAAAAACTCTTGAGGAGCTAGCAACGGACACATCCCCGCCATCGCAGCATTGGTATTCGTCTCGTTGCTGCCGGGATGTTCTAAAGCTGCTACTACATAGCCGTGAGACGCCAAATGCTCGGCTAAGTAGCGCAAATCCGTGCGGACGGAACCCAACCCGTGAGAAAAGACGATCGTCGGTTTGTCGGCTGTCGCAGCTTCCGACCAATACACATCAACTGGAATAAGTCGATTGCGGGTGCTATCGTTCAAATCTAGCGCCCGTACCTGCACGACATTAGGGCCGGGCTGGGTTGGATCGAAAGGCAGCTTAAACGCGGGTTTAACCGCTGCTAACTGCGGTGCGATCGCCGCCATAAAGCGCTGAGTTTGCCAAAAACTTACGTTCATATTTCCCAAAACAGCGAAAGCTCGATCGAGATCCACCACGACCCGCGAACTCGGATAAGATTCAATGAAACTCAATATAGATAAGCCTTCCGGCGCTTTTGCTCCCTGCACCAGAGCGGCTCGCAGCGCTTCCACACCCCCACCGTCGCGCCTGGGTATGACAGTAGTCAAATCCGTCAGGATGCCAGTGCCAATGCCCGTATTTAGCAAGTTGCTCAGGCCGACTACATTGAGGGGAATTTTCGCTTGCAGCGCCCGAAAAATTTTACTCCGCTGTTCGTCAGACAAGAGATTGGCATAAGCTTGCAGTTTGGCGGGGACTTTTCCTGTTTCTGCGAGTTCGCGCAAATCCGCAACCGATATTGACGATTCTAAAATACCTTTGCGGACAACAACCGTTTCTGCAGCTTTTACAGAGGATGTCGCGTCGCTCAAAGGGCCGATCGAAATCGAACCCAAAACACTCGCCACCGAAGAAAACCATCTGAAATTTGGTCTGATGCTCATTTTTACCTTATTGAACTAGAGGGGGTAGATCACCATATTCTCAAAATTTTCCCAGATACCGAGATATTGTTCTAGATGCCGAGAAATTGCCTGCATCGGGGTGCGATCGGCAAAGCCTCTACGCATATTTACTGGCCGATCGCACATTCCGTACCTAAGTGCACTTCTTGTGCGAGTGCTAATGATGATGAGTTGAAGGATTTTTTAATCTGCAGCCCAAAAAATATCAACTTCGCGAGTGAAAAGAGCGATCGAGTGTATTCCCAAACCGCGCCAAGGTGCGGAAATTTTGCTAGCAATTCCGTTGGATTAGGATTAAATATAAGACTTACACAATTGTCACAAATAAAGCTGAAATTTTAGGTATGTAGTTGCCCTTGTGCGCTCTTTCTTAGCTTAGGAAAGAGCGCACAAGGGCAACTACAGCAATCCTAAATGAATTGTGTAATTGTTGTAGGGGCAAACCCCCTGTGGTTGCCCCTACAATAATTACCCCAATGATTTAGGGTTGGTATACAGGAAAATAAACAACAAGCATCGAAATATTTTGGTGAGTCCGGGCGATCGCTTCTGGTTCTTTGAGAGTTCCCGGTTTTTCCCACAAATTCTGGTGAGAAATTGTGGTTAAAATTAGCAAATCGTGTTCTAACAAATTCTGCGAAACTAGCTTGATAAAATTTCCTCGCACCCGATTTACTGGTATCTCAGAAAGAATTTCCACCTCCGCCGCACTTTTGTTGCTTTGTTCCCGTTTTGTCGCCACCAACAACACTTGCAAAGTCGCCTTGAGTTCATCGGCTAAACTCTTAGCAATATCCACTGTTTCCTGAAATCCAAACCGAGTCAACTCGCTGTCAGTTACCGCCAAAAGAACTCTGGCTGTATTCTGGAGAGGATCGGGAAATCGAGCAATCAGTACGGGTACGGGCGATCGCCTGATCACAGTATCAATGATGCTGCCAAAAAAATTGTCGCGAGTTGTGGAAAATCCCTTCCAACCGCAAACTATTAAACTAGCCTCGCGTTCGGTTGCACTCCGCAGGATTCCGCGATCGATCGCATCATCTATCCTCGCGATCGGTTCAACCGCACAAGCAGCCGCATGGGCGACAGTTTCGGCAGCAGTCAAAAGTTGAGTTTGCTGCATTTTCTCTGCGGGCGAAATTGCTTCCCCGCGATCGGACAAAATATGCAGTGGCAACAAAGTTCCCTGAGATGTTTTTGCTAAAATCAAAGCCAAACGCAACAAATTATCTTCCGTATTCGGATTAGCAACAGGCACTAAAACTCGCTCTCCCCATGAATGCTTTCCCGCAGTAGGAACCGGCAAACTCGACCCAGGCGGCTGCATTTCTTGACCCCACCGAGATACAATCCAAGGAGAAGCGACACAAGTTACTAAAATCATGGCAATGATGCCGTTCACCGTTACGCGATCGACCAATTTAATCTCAAAAGCAACCGTAATCGCCGCCAAAGTAGAAGCAGCTTGAGCAACAGAAAGGCCGAACATTACCATAATGTTCGGAAACTCAAAACGAAATAATTTCCCCGGTAGCCAAGCTGCCAAAAACTTGCTCACCACCTCTGCTAAAATCATCACCGCCGCCACCAACAAAGACTGCGGCTGCTTTACCAAAATTAGCGGGTCAATTAACATCCCCACAGAAATCAGAAAAAACGGCACAAACAGCGTATTGCCAATAAACTCAATCCGATTCATCAGGGGACTCATTTTGGGAATAATTTGAGTTATGGCAATTCCCGATAAAAATGCACCAATAATTGCCTCAATTTCAATTAGTTCTGCTGCGTAAGAAACTAGAAATAGGGTTGCTAATACAAATATAAATTCGGCATTTTCGTCATGTCCAAATTTCTTAAAAAACCAGCGACCGATTTTGGGAACGCCCCACAAAGTAGCAAAAGTGTAGATAGCAAGAGATGGAATGAGAAACAGCCAAAATTCGAGAGTGAGATTTCCTTTGTAAGCTTTGACAACAATTGCCAGCACCAACAGTCCCAACACATTCGTAATTAAAGTCCCGCCCAAAGTCGTAGTAATAGTCTGAGTTCGCATCAATCCCAATTTGGTGAGAATTGGCAGCGCTAAAAGCGTGTGCGTAGCAAAACAAGAAGCGACTAAAATTGCAGCCAGCCAGCTATATCCCAACAGCAGCATAGCCCCTGTCCCCAATATCATCGGTAGCGCAAAAGTAGCTAGCCCAAATATGACTGCTTTGTCCGCATTCAGTTTGAGATCGTCAAGGCTAGTTTCCAGTCCCGCTAGGAACATCAAAAACAGCAATCCTACAGTACCTAGCAAAACAATAGTAGCGTCTCGTTGCAGCAAATTGAGACCGTTGGGCCCGACAATTACGCCAGCAATAATTAAACCCACTATTCCCGGTAGTCGCAAGCGCTCAAATACCAGCGGCGCGAGTAGCATGATTGCTAAAAGAACCAGGAAAACGGGAACGGGGGCGGTAATTGGCCCGGAAGTTAACATAAATTTTTTACCCTACATATTGGCAGCGAACTGCTACCAGTTTTAAAAGGAAATAATCAAAATGTCTATCAATCTAAAGAGGTATTATCAATATTTTACAGCGTAATTGGTAATAAGTAGGACTGGGCGGGAGCAACTGGGTTTATTGGTAAAATATGGGTTGGATGACTAGAAATTGGGCGCAGCACGAACTCCGATAAAAAAAACTATATTTTTCAGTCCTGGAAGCACAAGAACCAGGTTAAGAGTCAAAATAACAGGTTGTGAGCGATCGACTTTAACGCCGAAACCTGGTTTTTTATCCTATTTGCGTCCACCACTATTTAGGTATCAAATGCAGCGGGACACAGACATACATCCCAAGATGAACTTTGGCAAACTCGGTCTAATTCAGAAACCCGGTTTCTTAAAAAAACCGGGTTTTTCACCACACCACAACAGACAATTTAAATGGGTTTGTCTTGGACACGAAAAAACCTGGTTTCTACGCAACGTACTTAACCTTACCCTTACGGTAGCTAAGTATGTATTTCTTGTCAAGATTTTTCCATCTAATTTTCAATGATAGGCTAAGCGATCGACACAATACTAGCTCGATCGTAAGGCAATCTGTTTGTCGGCAAAACCTCCAGATTAATTTGCAACCCATCCAAAGCCGGATTTTCGGCTAGCAGCTTTTGCGTCAAACTCTTATTAAGAATTTCCCAGAAATCCGTTTCATTGGGATAATTAGTCAAGAAACTGTCGATGCTTTGGTAAATCGGCACAAAGTCTGGATACTCATCCTGGGTAATTCCTGGTTTGTACTGATATTTGACATCCATATTGAGGTTATTCAAACCTTGGTGATCGATCGAGTAATTAGGAATCTTGAAATCCCATGCTTCGCCTAATTTACCATCTTGAGTGCGAGTAACGGTACTGCTGCGCTCGTAAGGCAATTGGTTCGTCGGTAAAACATCCAAATTAACCGTCACCGACGAAAGTGCCGGATTGTCAGCAAGCACTTTTTCGGTCAGATTCTTGTTGACAATTTCCCAAAAATCTGTTTCGTTCGGGTAGTTAACTAAAAGATTGTCAATGCTCTTGTAAATCGGCACAAAATCAGGATACTCAGAATTTTGAATCCCGTCTTTGTACTTATAATTTACATCAATATTCAGGTTGTTTAACCCTTGATGATTAATGGGGTAATTTGCCAATGTAAAATTCCATTTCTCCGTCAGTTGAGCATCGGACGGAAAGAAAGCAATTCCTATTGGACGCTGTAGCTTGCTGTCGGGAGGGACAAAAATAGAACTGTTACTCGACCCAGGATTTCCCGATATTGGCAGCGGTTCGTCAGTCTTGCCATTATACCGCAAAACAGCGCCGGCACCGTTAGCATTGGCGCGGTTGTCAAAGCCAACTGCAAACAAATTGCCGATCGGCGAAAAAGCCAAACTACCTACATAATTGCTACTGGGCGAAGTATCAGTATAATTGGTAGATAAAACCTTGACCAATTCCCCACTTTTTAAATTGTAGCGCCTGATATCGTTAGCAAAATCGCTGACATAAAGGTCGCCGTCAGCGGGCCCGATTGCCAGTCCCAAAAGACTTGCAAATCCCTGACTCCGAGGCGAAGGATCGGGCGAAGCAAAGATACTTGACTGCCGGGTTTGCGGGTTGTAACGCAGCACCTGACTGGGGAAACCTGCGCTAAAATCTGGTTGACCGTTGGTCGCCACACTCCCCTGCGTTGTCACGTACAAATTGCCGTCAGGAGCAAACAGTAAACCGTTCGGGCCATTCAATCCTCCCGCTTGCTGATTTCCCGAAGCAAATACATCAATAAACTGTCCTGTTTTGCCGTTATATCGGAGAATTTGGTCACTCAAAAAACTGCTGACATAAAAATTACCGTCAGGGCCAAAAGCTAAACCATAAGGGCGAAACAATCCCCCAGTTTCATCGGCCGCCGTGTTCGGATTATCGCCGACAAACTTGTCAATAAATGCGCCAGTAATTCCGTCATACCGCAATACCGCAGATGCTGTCGGTTCTCCCGAATTTCCGGGCTTGTCGCCGCTAGTAACGTAAATGTCCGACTGATCATCGCCATTGCCATCTGGCCCAAAAACGATCGTATCTGGATTGGACAAACCGCCACTTCCCGGTGGAATAAATTCGCCTAGAAAATTGCCGGTATTGCCGTCAAACCGAAGTACATTATTTCCCCGGCTATTGCCAACTAGGAAAGTTCCTTGAGGATTGCTGGGTTGAGTGCGAGTAACTTTGCTGGTGCGGTTGTAGGGCAAGGTTTGGCTTGGCAGAACGTTGAAGTCTATCTTAATTGCCGCCAAGGCAGGATTTTCGTTGAGGATATTTTGAGTCAAGTTTTTATTGACAACTTCCCAAAAATCTGTTTCGTTCGGATATGTGGTTAAAAAGTTATCAATGCTATTGTAGATTGGCACAAAATCGGGATATTCATTGGGAGCGATTTCCGGTTTGTACTGGTAATCTATATCGAGATTGAGCTTGTTCAATCCTTGGTGATTGATTGCGTAGTCTTTGACTGAAAAATTCCAATCTTCTGTGATTTTGCCCGATTGACTGCGGAAAACTGTACTGGCGCGATCGTAGGGCAATACCTCCGTTGGCAAAACTTCCAGTTGAATCGTAACATCTGTCAGTACCGGATTTTCAGTAAGCACCTTTTCCGTCAAATTTTTGTTGAGAATTTCCCAAAAATCTGTTTCGTTCGGGTAGTTAACTAGGAAATTATCAATGCTTTGGTAAATGGGCACAAAATCTGGATATTCGTTTGGGGTAATTCCCGGTTTTAACCCGTAACCAACTTTAAGGTTGAGGGTGTTTAAACCTTGGTGATCGATGGTGTAATTTTTAAAATTGAAAGCCCAGTTTTCATCAGGAAATAGGGAAGAAGTTTGGGATAGGGAGAGTTCACCAACAGGTAAAGCCATCCCTGTCAGTTCGTCTATCTCACCTTGAGTGGAGGTAGCGGTCGGGGATTTTAGACTACTATCAAATTTAAGATTGTCGCTTCCTGACGATGGGAGACCGAAGTCGGTGGATGGCCCAAAAAGGCCGTTAGCGAAGCCCTCGTAGAGGATCGCACTACCAGTCGCAGCCGCCGCCCCATCGCGTTTTTCAGTCAAATCGTAGCTGGTATCAAATAAAATATTGGTATCGCCTACGGCAATTGTCCCGATCTGATTTAAGCGATCGAACTTACTGAATAAGTCTAGTATTTCCGCTGAAACACCCGCAACATTTCCCGGAATCGGATTTTCTGGAAACCCTCCTGCTGTGTTAAACATAAGCTATTTTTTTAGATACACCCGCCATCGGGAATTAATTTGAAAAAATTATACCCTTTTTTCCAAACAAGTCAAGTACCTTAAGAAGTATTTTATATTTCCTTGCCACAATTAAACCTGAAATTTGTCCCCTTTCTCAATCCTCTCGTTTCCCGTGCATCGGTATTGTTCAAATGTCAAACAGTCAATCGATTTTAGATTTTAGATTTTAGATTTTAGATTTTAGAATTGAAGCATTGACTTGCGCGAGATCAATTCGGGGGCTGCTTTATCGGATAGAGGTTTTTTATTTCTGGACGGATGAATCACGTGGCGGGTATCCTGGATGCGAGGGGGTCAACAGTCAATAGAAATTTCTGCCAAAAACCGGATTTGCTAGTTCCCCGCGCACAAATCCTGATTTGGCATACCCCTAAAAAAGGGAAACGTGCTTTTATCCCTTGCTCTTTTCTATTTAAAATCTAAAACCGGGAAAGGTTTCGCCGCTTCCATCTGCGCCGCTAAAGTAATTAAAGTTGCTTCGGCCGCGGGCCGCCCGATAATTTGAATTCCCACGGGCAAACCGTTGTTATCTAAAATAGCAGGCAGTGCGATCGCAGGCAAACCGCTAGCATTAAACGGCGGACAAGGAGCTACCCAATTAATAATGCGCTGCAAAGTTTCTTCAAAACTCAAATCTGCCCACTCCCCAACCCGGATTGGCGAGTGCATATAAGTTGGCAAAACTAACACATCAAATTTTTCAAAGAATCCCACAATCCGCCGTGAAATCACCTGCATTTGATTCACCGCCCGCAAATATTCCCCAGCCGAAATAGTTCTTTCTAACAGCCAGCGATTCATGGGTTCCAAAGCAGGGCCGGGAATGCCACTTGCCGCGGCCCCAGACTGCCAAATTGCGATAAACGGTTCGATTAAACCCGTAAAATCCGGGCATCCAGGTTCGACATCATGACCCAAATCTGTCAATAATTTTACTGTTTCGAGTACCGCTTGCTGACAGATAGGCGCAGCCTCGCCCACAGGGGAAATACTGGTAGAAAACGCAATTCGCAGCTTGCCCTGCTGTTGACGGGAAGCCTCTAAAAACGTCGGATTTGAATCGGGTAGCCAGTACGGATCGCCTGTTGTGTAGCCTGACATCACATCCAAAAGTGCGGCGGCGTCAGCTACAGTGCGCGCCAGTGGGCCGTTGGCCGAAATGCCGCTGAGGTAATCTCCGACAGGTGCCCAGGAAACTCGCCCCCGCGACGGTTTAATGCCCACTAAACCGCAGCAGGAAGCCGGCCCTCGAATCGAACCGCCGCCGTCTGAACCTTGGGCGATCGCACACAAACCCGCTGCTACAGCCGCCGCTGAGCCTCCGCTGGAACCTCCGGGTGTATAGTCTAAATTCCAGGGATTGCGCGCGGGTGGGAAACCTTCTGGTTCGGTGTAAGGTAATGAGCCTATTTGAGAGGTTGCTGTTTTCCCCAGAATGTTAAATCCCGCTGCTTTAATCCGCCATACTACTGACTCGTCGTAGGCAGAGATGTTACCCAGCAAAGCCTGAGTGCCGTAGGTACACGGAACGCCGGTAACGGGTGTCAAGTCTTTAATGGCGATCGGCACTCCGAAAAAAGGTGGCAATTCCTGTGGCTTGTTTAACCCAGCTAGTTGTTCGGTTTGAGATTTAGCTAGGGCGATCGCCCGATCGGCCGTTACAGTAAAATAACTGCCCAGCTCAGGGTTTAATCGCTCAATGCGTTCCAAGTACAGATTGACAATTTCTAAAGGCGACACTTCCAGCGTGCGGATCGACTCCGCCAACTCCAAAGCTGGAGTAAAAGCCCGATCGACAGAATTCATCCGTTTAAGTCCTTAATAGTTGGGCAAAGTATAATTTAATACTGTTGAGTTGCGGCAAACTCTTTTCCTTAAAAAATTTATCCAAAAAAGTCAAAAATCCATATTTGATCATATATCGAGAGTGAGGGCATCCTCCAATTGGCAGAATGGTTCCTTAGTAGTGCAGCACTACGACCCCCTCTTGGGATAGACTGAGAACAACAGTTAAGCTTTTGTGCAAGACGCGCACAATGGCGATCGGCATTGTTCAACTCCCACAAATCATCTGTTCGAGTCAGCCTTCTCACCAACTTAAGGTAGCGCATATGACACAACAGCATCCGCCCGCTCCTCGCCCGCCCGTACCCGGAGCCCCCCCACCACCCGGAATGCCCCGCCCTCCTGCTCCCGGAATGCCCCCCAGAGCAGCAGGAATGCCACCAGCACCGCCACCGGCACCAGCACCAGCAGCGCCACCGGCACCAGCACCAGCCTCGCAATCCTTCGCCACACCTAAAAGCCAGAGTTCTAGCAGCGGCGGATCTCCGACTTTGAAAGAGCTAGTCATGCGAGCCAAAGAAGAAGGAGTATCCGACCTTCACCTCGGAGTAAACGAAGTTCCCCGCTTCCGCACGCGGGGCGAGATTGCCGACATCGGCTATCCACCGACGGATTTAGATACGTTTTTTGGCTGGTTGCGGGAGTGCATGAGCGATGAAGAAATTGAAATTTTCCAAAAAACCCTAGACTTTGACGGCGCTTTCGACTTCGGGTTCGTCCGCATTCGGATCAGTTGCATGGACTCCTTGGCCGGCCCGGCAATGGTGCTGCGGCTAATTCCTGCCAAAATCTTGACAATGGAGGAATTGAAACTGCCGGAGGTATTTAGGAAAATATGTGGCTACCACAAAGGGCTGATTTTGGTGACAGGGCCGACAGGTTCGGGTAAGTCTACCACCTTGGCCGCGATGATCGACTACATCAATAAGAATAAAGCCTACAACATCATCACGATCGAAGACCCGGTAGAATTCGTACACGAAAGCAAAAAATCCTTGATTAAGCACCGGGAAGTCGGCAGGCACACCCTCAAGTTTATGAGCGCTCTCAAAGGCGCTCTGCGACAAGACCCCGATATGCTGCTAGTAGGAGAAATTCGGGACAGAGAGACGGTGGAAATCGCCCTCAAAGCCTCTCAAACCGGTCACTTAGTTGCAGGAACCCTGCACACCAACAGTGCGGTTAAAACCCTGAACCGGATTCTTGATATGTTCGGGGCGGAAGAACAGGAGGCCATACGGGTTTCCATTTCCGAATCCCTAGTGGCGATTATTGCTCAACTGCTGTGCAAAACCACAGACGGAAAGCGGGCTGCTTTCCACGACGTTATGATCAATACCGACGTGGTTAAGGAATACATTCTGAAGGGCCAGAATGAGGAAATTAATCAAATCATGATCAAAGATACTTATGAAGGCATGACGACGATGAATAAGTCGCTCTACGGTCTTTATCAAGAAGGTCGGATTACTGAAGAACTTTGTGTAGAGAACTCGCCGTTCCCGAACGAAATGGCTCAGATGCTCCGAGGTCGAGTCTAAAGGTCGAGTGTTAACAGTTAGCAGTTAAAAGTTAACTGTTAACTGTTAACTTTTATTGGTGTACTGAATTGAAAGTCGATCGCCCTATTTTGCCAGAAATTTTCAAAGGCATTGCGCTGTTTACACCAGGGGGAGACTTAATCTATTGCATAGACCCCCGCAAGCAAACTCGGTGGCATTTGCAGTTGTGCGTAGCTCTACAGGAGATCCTCGGTTTGTCGGAACCGCCGCATTTTCTGATACCTTGCTACACGGCAACCGTTGACTCCTGGCTCGATCCAGGCGATCGGCAGGTGCGGGTTGCTGCCGAGGCCTACCCCCCTGTGCTGCGACATCAAACGCTGCTGAACGCCATTTTTGGGACTGGCGACTTAGTGTGGCATCCCCGGAGCGAAGAAATGTGCGAACCGATGGCGATTGCTACTTATCACGAACAATTCCCCGAACTTTGGGAAAATCACGACTTAGTTGTACAGTATGCCAGCCCCGAAGCTCGATCGGACTGGAGCAATTCCATAGTAACTCCCTTGGGCTTTCCGCAAGCGCAGCAGACTCGGCTTCCCAAACCAACAGCACTCACCCCACCGCCACAAACTCAAGGGTACGTTTTGCGTCTGTTTGTTTCCGGCAGCAACCCCAGCACCGAACGCACCCTCGAAACTTTACACCAGTTCTTAGAGCAATGCCTCGATCGTCCCTACACTTTAAAAGTAATTGATGTTTTGAAACATCCAGACCAAGCTGAGGCAGATCAGATTTCAGCAACTCCTACTTTGATTAAAATCTGGCCGAAACCGGTGCGCCGAATTGTCGGCGAATTGAACGATGATGAAAAAATAGTGCGGCTGCTGAGCTATTCGGAATTTTAGATTGGGGCGAAGATTTTTGCGATTATTTAATACGGGCGATCGCGGTTTTAGTAGCGATGGAATTCACAACATTTAGTCATTCATTCCTGGACGCAAAAAGTGGTTTTGCTTTCTACTTAGGAGCGCGAATTAAATAACTTACAATTTTAATTGTTATTGTGGGATGGGCGTCCCGCCCGTCCTT